>NZ_JBSGDY010000386.1:0-1043 GCF_053602615.1 Micromonospora sp. NPDC004336 | reverse complement strand
GGGCGCCGTCGGCGACCACCACCACCCGGCCGCCCGCGGCGGCGGGGCGGGCCAGCGCGGCGGCGGTCAGCCAGCGGCGCAGCGCCTCCTCTCCCGCGCGCAGGTCGGCCCGGGTCAGCAGGGCCCACGAGTCCAGCAGGAGCACCGCGCCGAAGCCGCCCTCGGCGACCGGTTCCGCGCCGGGGGTGGCGATGACCAGGCCGGCGCCGCCGGGCACCGTGGCGAGCACCTCCTCCCGTCCCGACGTGCGCACCGGCACGCCGGGGAAGGCGCGCCCCAGTTCCTCGGCGGTGCGCCGGGCGCCGGTGACGGAGGCGCGCAGCCGCCGGCCCCCGCACTCCGGGCAGGCGTACGCGGCGGCGACGCGCCCGCACCAGCGGCAGGCGGGGGTGCCGGTGGCCGACGGCACGGCGAGCGGCCCGGCGCAGTGCGGGCACCGGGCCGGGGTGCGGCAGTCGGCGCAGGCCACCGACGGCAGGTAGCCGCGGCGGGGCACCTGCACGAGCACCGGCAGGTCCGCCCGCAGCGCCTCGCGGGCGGTGGTCCACGCCAGGCTGGGCAGCCGGGCGGTGGCCGCCCCCGGGTCGCGGGCCAGCTGCGGGTCGTCGCCGGTGGGCGCGACCGCCGGCATCCGGGCCCGCAGGGTGGCCCGGTCGGCCACCACCTCGCGGGCCCACCCGGTCTCCACCAGCAGCTGCGCCTCGGCCGTGCGGGCGAACCCGCCGACCAGGGCGGCCGCGTCGCCGAGCTGGGCGCGGGTGAGCAGCACCTCCCGGGCGTGCGGATAGGGGGCTCGGGGCTCGGCGTGCAGGTCGTCGCCGTCGTCCCAGATCGCCACCAGGCCCAGCCGGGCCACCGGGGCGAACATCGCCGCCCGGGTGCCGACGACCACCGGCACGTCGCCGCGCCGGGCGGCGAGGAACGCGCGGTACCGCCGGGCGGGACCGAGCGCGGCGGAGAGGCAGACGTGCCGCCCGGGGCCGAGGGCGGCGCGCAGGGCGGCGTCGAGGCGGTCCAGGTCGCGGTTGTCGGCGACCACCACG
>NZ_JBSGDY010000385.1:0-1043 GCF_053602615.1 Micromonospora sp. NPDC004336 | reverse complement strand
CTAGCCCGTGTTTCGTAAGGGCCGTGTTGGGCGGTGAGGTGGGCCCGGCGTGGCGGTGATCGCTAAAGGTTGAGGTCTCCGGTAGATCGGTTAGCGACCAAGCGAACCGAAGACCGACCGGAGACCTCGTGCCCAGGGTAGCGGCAGCGAGGCGGCATGATCTCACCGACGCTCAGTGGGCGGGGCTGCGGCCTGTTTTGCCTGTTGAGCCGGGTCGGGGGCGTCCGCCGCGTTGGACGAAACGGCAGATCATCGACGGGATCCGGTGGCGGGTCCGGACGGGAACGCCGTGGCGGGATGTGCCCGAGGTGTATGCGCCTTGGCAGACCTTGTATCGCTGGTTCCGGCGCTGGCAGCGTGATGGCACCTGGGCGAAGGTCCTGGCAGGGTTGCAGGCCGGGGCGGACGCCGCTGGGAAAATTGAGTGGACGGTGAGCGTCGACTCCACGATCAGCCGCGCCCACCAGCACGCCGCAGGCGCCCGCCGGGACGGTCACCTGCAGAAGGAACCGCCGGGCGGGGTTGCCACCGAGCCCGACGATCACGGGCTGGGCCGATCGAGGGGCGGGTTCACCACCAAGACGCATCTGGCCTGCGAGCAGGGCCGCAAGACTCTCGCTGTGGTGATCACCGGTGGGCAGCGCGGAGACAGCCCGCAGTTCATCACCGTGCTGGAGCGGATCAAGGTGTACCGGGTCGGCGGGGGCCGGCCCCGCACGCGTCCCGACCTGGTCCTGGCCGACAAGGCGTACACCAGCCGCGGCAACCGCGGGTACGCCCGCCGCCGAAAGATCCGGGTCTGCATCCCGAGCAAGGCCGACCAGGACGCCCACCGCAAGGCCAAGGGATCCAAAGGCGGCCGCCCGCCCGCCTTCAACCCCATCGACTACCGGTTACGGCACGCCGTGGAATGCGGCATCAACCAGCTCAAGCAGCATCGGGCCATGGCCACCCGCTACGACAAACTCGCCGTCCGCTTCGAAGCCACCGTCACCATCGCCATCATCAACCAGTGGCTCCGAGCCTTATGAAACACGGGCTAG
>NZ_JBSGDY010000384.1:0-1046 GCF_053602615.1 Micromonospora sp. NPDC004336 | reverse complement strand
GCTCACCGCGCTCGCCGTCGGGCAGCACCTCGCCGGTGACCGGATCGACGATCTCCGGGTAGAAGTGGTCCTCCCACAGGTGCAGCCCGTCCTTGGTCTCCACGCACTCGTTGGCCACGCCGGGCCCCATCACCTCGGACAGGCCGTAGACGTCGACGGCGTGCATGTCGAGGCGCTGCTCCATCTCCCGGCGCATGTCCTCCGTCCACGGCTCCGCGCCGAAGACGCCCACCTGGAGCGAGGTGCGGCGCGGGTCGACGCCCTGCCGTTCCATCTCGTCGACGATGGCGAGCATGTAGCTGGGGGTGACCATGATGACGTCGGGCTCGAAGTCGCGGATCAGCATCACCTGTCGTTCGGTCATCCCGCCCGAGACGGGGATGACGGTGCAGCCCAGTTCCTCCGCGCCGTAGTGGGCGCCGAGCCCGCCGGTGAACAGTCCATAGCCGTACGCGACGTGCACCCGGTCGCCGGGGCGCCCGCCGGCGGCGCGGATCGACCGGGCCATCAGCCGGGCCCACGTCCTCAGGTCCTCGGCGGTGTAACCGACCACCGTCGGCCGGCCCGTGGTGCCGGAGGAGGCGTGCAGCCGGGCGATCCGCTCGCGCGGCACCGCGAACATGCCGAACGGATAGTTCTCCCGCAGCTCCGCCTTGCCCGTGAACGGGAAACGGGCCAGGTCGGCCAGGTCGCGGCAGTCGTCGGGGTGCACGCCGGCGGCGTCGAAGGCGCGGCGGTAGTGCGGGACGTTGTCGTACGCGTGCCGCAGCGACCGGCGCAGCCGCTCCCGCTGCACCGCGCGCAGCTCGTCGACGCTCGCCCGCTCGATCGGCTCCAGATCCTCCGGGCGCGGGGCGCGGTCCTGCATCGGTGCCTCCTGCACGTCACGGTGGCGCGAGCGGGCACGCCGGGCCGTCCCGGAGCCGGGCCGCCCCGCCCGCCGATCTTGGTACCGTACGCCGGCCGCCGGCCTCGCACCACCGGCAACCCGGCCGAGCGGGACCGGCGGGTCAACGCGCGACGCGAGCGGCGGCGGCGGCGGCGGC
>NZ_JBSGDY010000383.1:0-1082 GCF_053602615.1 Micromonospora sp. NPDC004336 | reverse complement strand
CGGAACCTGACTCAGGCTGCCCGGGAGGGCAAGCTCGACCCGGTGATCGGGCGGGAGAAGGAGATCGAGCGGGTCATGCAGGTGCTGTCCCGCCGCACGAAGAACAACCCGGTGTTGATCGGTGAGCCCGGCGTCGGTAAGACGGCTGTGGTGGAGGGCCTGTCCCAGAAGATCATCAAGGGTGAGGTGCCCGAGACGCTGAAGGACAAGCAGCTCTACACCCTCGACCTCGGTGCCCTGGTCGCGGGTTCCCGCTACCGCGGTGACTTCGAGGAGCGCCTGAAGAAGGTGCTCAAGGAGATCCGTACCCGGGGTGACATCATCCTGTTCATCGACGAGATCCACACTCTGGTGGGTGCGGGTGCCGCCGAGGGCGCGATCGACGCCGCGAGCATTTTGAAGCCGATGTTGGCGCGTGGTGAGCTGCAGACCATCGGCGCGACCACGCTGGATGAGTACCGCAAGCATCTGGAGAAGGACGCGGCGCTGGAGCGTCGGTTCCAGCCGATCCAGGTGGGTGAGCCGTCGCTGGCGCACACCATCGAGATCCTCAAGGGGCTGCGGGACCGTTACGAGGCCCACCACCGGGTGAGCATCACGGACGCCGCGCTGGTGGCGGCGGCGACGCTTGCTGACCGGTACATCTCGGATCGGTTCCTGCCGGACAAGGCGATCGACCTGATCGACGAGGCCGGCGCCCGGATGCGGATCCGTCGGATGACCGCGCCGCCGGACCTGCGTGACTTCGACGAGCGCATCGCCCAGGTGCGTCGGGACAAGGAGTCCGCGATCGACGCGCAGGACTTCGAGCGCGCCGCGCAGCTGCGGGACAAGGAGAAGCAGCTGCTGGGTCAGAAGGCCCAGCGGGAGAAGGAGTGGAAGGCCGGCGACCTCGACGTCGTGTCCGAGGTCGACGACGAGCAGATCGCCGAGGTCCTCGGCAACTGGACCGGTATTCCGGTCTACAAGTTGACCGAGGAGGAGACCTCGCGTCTGCTGCGGATGGAGGACGAGCTGCACAAGCGCGTCATCGGGCAGGAGGACGCGGTCAAGGCCGTCTCGAAGGCCATCCGCCGTACGCG
>NZ_JBSGDY010000382.1:0-1082 GCF_053602615.1 Micromonospora sp. NPDC004336 | reverse complement strand
CGCGTACGGCGGATGGCCTTCGAGACGGCCTTGACCGCGTCCTCCTGCCCGATGACGCGCTTGTGCAGCTCGTCCTCCATCCGCAGCAGACGCGACGTCTCCTCCTCGGTCAACTTGTAGACCGGAATACCGGTCCAGTTACCGAGAACCTCGGCGATCTGCTCGTCGTCGACCTCACTGACGACGTCCAGGTCGCCGGCCTTCCACTCCTTCTCCCGCTGCGCCTTCTGACCCAGCAGCTGCTTCTCCTTGTCCCGCAGCTGAGCGGCGCGCTCGAAGTCCTGCGCGTCGATCGCGGACTCCTTGTCCCGACGCACCTGAGCGATCCGCTCGTCGAAGTCACGCAGGTCCGGCGGCGCCGTCATCCGACGGATCCGCATCCGCGCACCCGCCTCGTCGATCAGATCGATCGCCTTGTCCGGCAGGAACCGATCCGAGATGTACCGGTCAGCAAGCGTCGCCGCCGCCACCAGAGCGGCGTCGGTGATGGAGACGCGGTGGTGGGCCTCGTAACGGTCCCGCAGCCCCTTGAGGATCTCGATGGTGTGGGCCAGCGAGGGCTCACCGACCTGGATCGGCTGGAACCGGCGCTCGAGGGCCGCGTCCTTCTCGAGGTGCTTGCGGTACTCATCCAGGGTGGTCGCGCCGATGGTCTGCAGCTCACCACGCGCCAGCATCGGCTTGAGAATGCTCGCCGCGTCGATCGCGCCCTCGGCGGCACCCGCACCCACCAAGGTGTGGATCTCGTCGATGAACAAGATGATGTCACCCCGGGTACGGATCTCCTTGAGCACCTTCTTCAGGCGCTCCTCGAAATCACCCCGATAGCGGGAACCCGCGACCAGAGCACCCAGGTCGAGGGTGTAGAGCTGCTTGTCCTTCAGCGTCTCCGGCACCTCACCCTTGATGATCTTCTGGGACAGGCCCTCCACCACAGCCGTCTTACCGACGCCAGGCTCACCGATCAACACCGGGTTGTTCTTCGTCCGGCGGGACAGCACCTGCATGACCCGCTCGATCTCCTTCTCCCGCCCGATCACCGGGTCGAGCTTGCCCTCCCGGGCAGCCTGAGTCAGGTTCCG
>NZ_JBSGDY010000381.1:0-1094 GCF_053602615.1 Micromonospora sp. NPDC004336 | reverse complement strand
CCCACACCCACCGCACCACCACCCGACCGCGACACCAACACCACATGCTCCGCACCCACACCCACCGCCCACTCCGCCACCCGCACACCCAACGCCCCCGTACCACCCGTCACCAACACCGTCCCCGACAACCGGAAACCACCCGAAGAACCCCCAACCCCGACGGAACCCGCGCGCACCAGCCGCCGCACGAACACACCCGACGACCGCACCGCCACCTGGTCCTCGGCACCGGACGACGACAACACCCCACACAGGCCCGCCCAGACACCGCCGCCCCAACCACCCGACACGTCGACCAACCCGCCCCACCGCGACGGCAACTCCAGAGCCACCACCCGACCCAGACCCCACACCGCAGCACCCGAGGCCAGGTCGGTCAGGGGCTCGGAGTCGTCCACGGAGACGGCGCCGCTGGTCAACCACCACAGTCGAGCCTCGACCTCCGTGACGGCCAGCGCCTGCGCCACCGCCAGTGCCTCGACCACGCCCGCGCCGGCCAGCGACAGCAGGGACACCATGCCGGCGACCGGCCCGCTGGTCTCCCTCGCCTCGGCGAGCTGGCGGGCGATGCGGTCGCGGTCCCACTCGTCCAGCACCACCGGGACGACGTCGGCGCCACGCTCCGCCAGCTCGGTCAGCAGCGGGTGGTCCTCCTGGCCGGGGACGATCAGCGCCAGCCACGTGCCGGTCAGGCCGTCGCGCCCGGTCACGGTGCCGGGCCGCCACTCGACCCGGTACCGCCACGAGTCCACCGTCGACCGCTGCCGGGCGGCCCGCCGCCACTGTGCGAGCTTCGGCAGGACCTCGCCGAACGGCTCGTCCACGCGGACGCCCAACTCGCCACCGATCCGGTCGGGGTCGCCGGACTCCACGGCCGCCCAGAACCGGCCGTCGAGCGCGTCGGCCTGGGCGTCCCGCCGGGTCGGCGCGGCGGCCTCGGGCCAGTACCAGGTGTGGTCGAAGGCGTACGTGGGCAGGTCCACCACGCGCGGCCGGGCCCCGGCCTGCCCGTGGTAGGCCGCCCAGTCCACCGCGACACCCGCGACCCAGAGCTGCCCCAGAGCCGACGTCAGCGCGCCGACCTCCGCCTG
>NZ_JBSGDY010000380.1:0-1098 GCF_053602615.1 Micromonospora sp. NPDC004336 | reverse complement strand
GCCGCGCCACGGGTCGCGCGGTGAGCCGTCGACGAAGGCCGGCCCGCCCAGCGCCTCCTCGGTGGTGACCGGGTGGACGCTGGTGCGGGCGCCGCCGTACTCGTCGCGCGGGCTGTCCCGCGCCCACACCTCCCCGCCGTCGCCCAGGCGCAGCCCGACCAGCCGCTTGCCGGCCCGGTCGACGAGCACCGCGACGCCCTCGCCGAAGAGGACGTCGTCGTCGCCCCGGACCGGCCGGCGCCACCGCTGCTCGCCGGATGCGCCGTCGAGCAGCACCAGGTCCCGGGGGGTGTCGTCGCCGACGGCGTCGGCGAAGACCGCGACCGCGCCGGGCAGCGCGACGATGCGGTCCCAGCGCTCGGCGGACGTCCCGGTCCGCTTCCGCCACTGCTCCGCGCCGGTGCCGGCGTCGACCGCCGTCACCTCCAGCCGCCCGTCGTCGAGCGGGTGCGCGAGGTAGGCGCGGTCGCCGAGCACCGCCGTGAACATCGCCGTCGGTCGGTCCGCCCCGGCGGCCACCCGCCCCACCACCTCGACCGAGGTGCGGAACTCCAGGGCGGGGTAGCGGTCCCGGGTCAGGTAGAGCACCGTCGCGGTCACCACGCCGGCGAGGGCGACGACCGCCCCCACCGTGATCCAGAGCGCCCGCCGGCGGGGGGACGCCGGCGCGGTCCGGCCGCTGCCGGGCGGCGGCGACACCGGCGCGCCGGAGACGGGTACGCCCGGCCACGCCGGCGGCGGTGCCCACCCACCCTGCCGGGGCGGCGCGGGTACGCCCGGCGGCGGCCCGCCGTGGCCGTCGGGCGCGTGCCCCGGCGACCCGTACGGCACCGGGCTCCCGGCGGGCGCGAAGGCTGCGGCCGAAGCGCCGTGCGGCATCGGGCTCGCGGGGGCGACGGCGCCGGGCTGTGCCTGCGGGCCGTGCGGCGCCGGGCTCGCGGGGGCGACGGCGCCTGGCTGTGCCTGCGGGCCGTGCGGCGACCCGTGGGGCACGGCGGTCGGTGTGGCCGCCGCTCCCGCGACCAGGGTCGGCGCCAGCGGCGTGGGCAGGGCCGGGGTGACGCCCTCCGGCCCGGCCACGAGGGTCGGCGTCGGCCC
>NZ_JBSGDY010000379.1:0-1102 GCF_053602615.1 Micromonospora sp. NPDC004336 | reverse complement strand
GGCGGCCGCCGAGGCGACCCGGGCGCGCGAGCGGGCCGAGACCGACCGCCGCGAGACGGCCGCGCAGGCCGAGCGCGTCCGCGCGGAACTGGCGGCGCTGGCCGGCCGGCACGACACGCTGGGCGCGGAGCTGACCGCCGCGCGCGAGGCCGCGACCGCCGCCGAGGGCCGGCTCGATGCGCTGACGGTACGGCTGCGCGCCGCCGAGACCGACCGCGACGAGGCGCACCGGCGGGTGGCCCAGCTGGCCGAGCAGGTCAGCCACCTCGCCGCCGCCCTGGCCCACCTCGGCCCCCGCGACACACCACCGCCCGCCTGAACCCGCCGGGCCAACGGGCGCACGGGTGTCCGACGCCACCGGCGGCGGGCCGGCGGGCGCGACGGGTGTCCGACGCCACCGGCGGCGGGGCGGCGGGCACCGTCCCGGGGCGACGATGATGTGCGGGTGGGAAAGACACACGAACGCATCGAGGGCCGGCTGCGGACGTTCATCGAGGAGCAGCCGCTGTTCTTCACCGCCACCGCACCGCTGTCCGGCGACGGCACCATCAACCTGTCGCCCAAGGGGCTGCGCGGCTCCTGGGCGGTGCTCGACGCGCACACGGTGGCCTATCTGGACTTCGCGGGCAGCAACGCCGAGACGATCGCGCACCTGCGGGAGAACGGGCGGATCACGCTGATGTGGTGCGCGTTCCAGGGGCCGCCGAACATCGTCCGGGTGCACGGGCGCGGCGAGCCGGTGTTCCGCGACGACCCCCGCTGGACCGACCTGGCCGGCCACTTCCCCGACGTCGACACCAGCGCCCACGGCCTGCGGGCGATCATCGTGGTGCGCGCCGAGCTGATCCGCGACACCTGCGGCTACGCGGTGCCGTTCATGACCTACGACACCGACCGCGACCTGCACGCCAGGCGGTTCGCCCGGGAGGACGACGCGTCGCTGAGCGACTACTTCGCCGGCAAGGAGCACGTCGCCCGCAGCATCGACGGGCTGCCGGGCCTGCCGCTGCCGCTGCCGCCGACCCCACCGGCCTGAGCCCGGGCCCGGGCTCAGGCGGGCCGGCCGCGGGTGCCGCCGAGAGATCGGAAGAGCGTCGGGGAG
>NZ_JBSGDY010000378.1:0-1108 GCF_053602615.1 Micromonospora sp. NPDC004336 | reverse complement strand
CCCCGCGAGCACGGCCGTCGCGGGCACGCCCGGGTCGGGCAGGTCGCGCGGCAGGGCGAGCACGGGCAGGCCGTCCGGGTAGCCCTTGAGCTGCGGCGGCAGGGTCGCGGGATCGTTGGGGACGAGGTCGCGGCGGACCCGTGGGTCGTCCACGGGCACGTCCCACTCGCGGTTCGGCACGTACGACGTCAGCCGGTGCAGCAGCCCGGCGCCGGAGTCGAGGTCCACACCGGCCATCCTGCCAGCGCCCGCCGCCGCGCGGCGGGTCCCACCCTCCCCCGTCCGGGCCGACGCCTCGGCGGTGGCCGGACACGGCGGAGGCGGCACCCGGACCGGGTGCCGCCTCCGTCGGTTCGTGCCCGTTGCCGGGCGGTCGCTCGTCACTTGAGGAAGGGCAGCCGCCGCACCAGCGCCAGGCGCGTCCAGTACCTGCCGAGGCCGAGCGTGTTGCCGGCGGCGGTGAGGGCGAGGACGCCGAGGAGACCGGCGTAGATGAGGTGGTCGTCCATGAAGGGGTTGTTCGCCGGGGGCAGGACGGCCGTCCACATCAGCACCAGCAGCAGCGCGCCGGCCGCGGTGGCGATCCGCATGCCGATGCCGAGCATGAGGGCGGTGCCGATGGCGGCGAGGCCGACCATGAAGAGCCAGTCGGCCCAGGCGGCGCCCGCGAAGCCCTGGTAGAAGTCCGCGAAGGGGCCGGCGACCGCGTTGCCCAGGAAGCCCTTGGTGGGGCTGCCGCCGTTGATCCAGGCCTTGGCGGCCTCCGTCTCGTGGCCCAGGCCGAACATCTTGTCGAGGAAGGCCCAGAGGAAGGTCCAGCCCAGCGCGAGTCGCAGGCCGGCGAGGGCGTACCGGGTGAGCTTCTCGCGGCGGGTCTCGGTCGGGGCGACGATCTCCCGGGGAGCGGTGGCGGCGGTGCGGTCGATGGTCGGACGCTCGGCGATGGCGGTCATCACCCTCTCCTCTCACTTCTTGTCTACGTCTTCATTGCACCGTCCGCGGGCCGCCGCCGGCAGTGCCGCGCGGAACCAAACCCCGCGCCACAAGGGCGAAACGAAAAAACGCCGGGTGGGGAAAAGTGTTATAACAAAAAAAAAAAAAAAAGAGG
>NZ_JBSGDY010000377.1:0-1113 GCF_053602615.1 Micromonospora sp. NPDC004336 | reverse complement strand
CACACCCGGCGGTGGTAGAGGGCGCTGGTGCCGAAGAGCCCGCACACCGTCAGGCTGTAGATCACGCAGCTCACCAGGGGTGCCCAGCCGGGCCGTGGCGGGGGAGCGGCCCGTCGCCGGCCGCGTACGGGGGCGCGGGCCGGGTCCACCTGAGCTGCGCCGCGCCGCCCTCGACGAACGTGAACCGGACGGGGACCCCCCGTATCGGGGCAACCCGGCGCCTCTGCTGTAATCATCAGGCTTCGTACGCAGAGCGAGCGTTCGGCTCCTGTGCGTTCGTCAATTGTCACATTCATGCAACGCAGCCGCCCCTTGACCCTCGCACCGGCGCCGGGAAGCATCGATGAAGCGGCGTCCCGGGCCGTGGGGAGATACCCGGACAAGCCAAGGAGGACCATGTCGGTCAGCCCCGCCTCGTCGCGCGCCGGATGGCATCCTTCCCAGCCCGCTGTCCCCGGTCGGCCCCCCGGCGGCCAGCGCCGCCCCGCCAACACCGCCGCGCCGATGCTCACGGTGACCCTGAACATCCCCCTGGCCTGCGAGGAGTCGCTGACCGCACCCGCCCGTCGGCTGCTGGAGGCCGCCCGCGAGCTGCTCGAACGCGGCGAGGGCACGATCACCGCCGCCACCGTCGAGCGCCGCCCCGACCCGGTCCCGGCCGGCCGGTCGCCGGCCCGCCCGGTCGCCGCCCCCACCATCCCCGCCCTGCACATCCTCGCCTCGTCCCGCTCGGTGCTGCGCGACGGCGAGCCGTTGCCGCTGACCCGGCTGGAGTTCGACCTGCTGCTGCACCTGGTCGCCCACCCCCGCCGGGTGTTCACCCGCTTGCAACTGCTCAACGCGGTCTGGGGCTACGAGCACGCCGGGGTGCGCACCGTCGACGTGCACGTGCGCCGGCTGCGCGGCAAGGTGGGCGTCGACGTCCCGCTGGTCACCACCGTCTACGGCGTCGGCTACCGGCTCGCCGACGACGCCCGGGTCACCATCGACCGCAGCGGCTGACCCGGCCGGCGGGGCACGATGGTCGGATGCGGATCCGTCCCATCTCCCCGGACCGGCTGGTCACCGAGCTGACCCGGCGCCTCGCCGACACCGAGGTCGCCGGCCGGCTGC
>NZ_JBSGDY010000376.1:0-1117 GCF_053602615.1 Micromonospora sp. NPDC004336 | reverse complement strand
CGACCAGCACGTCGGTGTCACACGGCAGTTCCTTGGCGTCCTTGCCGTCCTTGTCCCGCTCGTCCTTGTCGCGGCCGTCCTTGCCCTTGCCGTCCTTGCCCTGCCAGTCCTTGCCGTCCTTGCCCTGCCAGTCCTTGCCCTGCCAGTCGTCCCGGCCCTCCTTCTCCCGGTCCTTGTCGGCCTCGCGCGCGCGGTCGTCGCGGCCGGCGGCGTCGTCCTTGGCGACCTGCTCGGCCGTCGACCAGTTCAGGTCGGCGAGCCGGTCCACCCCGACGGCGCCCGCGCTGCTCGCGGCGGCGAGGCTGACCACGCCGGTCAGCCCGGCGACGCCGGTGGCGAGCCACAGCTTGCGCCGGCCCTTCGGCGCGGTGTTCTCGGAGTTCTTGCGAAGGTAGTTGGACATCGGAGCTCTCTGCTCTCTCCTCGTACCAGACAGGGCCGCTCCGCGCTGCGGGCTGCCCTGGCTACAAATCGGTTGTAGCTACTGAGGCCCACCGTATGAGAATTTTCTTCTCTTCAAGGCCATATCCGAAAGGAACCCACGTTAGGGAGAACTCGGGTCAGGGTGGGACAGCCCGGACGGCGAGGAGCGCGACCGCTCAGTCGTGCCGAACCGGCGCCCCGCGCCACGCTTCGCCCGAACCGACGCCTTGCGCGACGCCTCGCCCGAACCGGTGCCTCGCGGCCACGATCCGCCTCAACCAACCCCGCGTCGTCTGAACCGGTGCCGTACGCCACGAGCCGCCTCAACCAACCCCGTGTCGTCTGAACCGATGCCGTACGCCACGATGCGCCTCGACCGACGTCTTGCGCGACGTGTCGCCTCAACTGGTGCGGAACTCGGCCGCCGGCCCTGCGCCCGACGCGGCCCGTCGGGTCCGTTCCGGGGCCGGCACCCCCGCCACCACGGCCCCGCTGGTTGGCGCCGCCCTTGCGGATCGCGGCGGCGGACTCGCGGGACGCCCGCGCACGGACGGGACCCCTTCCCCCGGCGCGGAGGAAGGGATCCCGTCTTATGTGGTGGTTCAGTTGGCGCAGCCGGTGACGTTGGTGCAGTTGCGGGGTTCGTTCTTGGTGATGATGGTTTTGTTGTCGAGGTTGACGGTGGCGTTGTTGG
>NZ_JBSGDY010000375.1:0-1138 GCF_053602615.1 Micromonospora sp. NPDC004336 | reverse complement strand
AGCGGATCCTGTTCAACGAACTGACCCCCGGCCAGATCGTCGTCGTCGACTGCGAAGGCGACCCCAACAACACCGACAAGTCCAAGCTCGTGTTCAAGGGTGCGGACCGTCCGGCCAGCGTGCCGGACGCCGTTCCGGCCGACCTCGGCGGCACCGCCGCCGCGGGGGCGGACGAGTAAGGCAGCACAGCACGAAGCCGACGGCCCGGTGGCAACAGCCACCGGGCCGTCGGCTTGCGCTGGGCATGCCGGGCTGCGCGCGAGTCGCTGGGTCCGACGGCCTGCGCTGGATGTCGGGCTGTGTCACGGGTCCGACGGCATGCGCGGGGACGTCGGCACGCACTGTGCTGTCGGCTTCATGCTGGACTGTCGGCTTCCAATGTCCGCCCGTCTCCAGTGCGCCGGCGGAGTGAGCGATGCGTGATGGCTTAGCGCAGGGAATCGTGGGTCGCGCTCGCGGCCTGTCGAGCTGATGTCGGGGACGATTCATCTCGACAGGGCGCCCGTCGCGAGCCGCCTGGGCCTGTCTGTCCGGTTCCGGCGGAGGCAGGAGCGGGGCCTGCGAGTGCGGAGGCAGGCCCGCTGAGGCGGGGACCGGCGAGGTGGGGACGGAGCGGGACTGGCGACCGGAGCAGGCACGGCGGGTGGGGACCAGGACCGGCGAGGCGGAGGCGGGGATCGGCTGTGGGGCCTGGCGCCCGATATATGCCAGTCTGCGGTGGTGGGGGTCACCGGGTGGGTGGGCATCAGCCGGCGGCCCCGGGCGTTGTAACCATCGTGAGCGCGTGAACCCCCCGGCCCCTGCGGGCCAGGGTGGCGGCCGGAATGCCGGCCGGACCCACGTCGTTACATCCCCCGAACCCCCGAGGGTCAGCCCGCTGGTGGCCGCCGGAATGCCCGGCCCGCCCCACCGGTTACATCCCCCGGGCCGCGCCCCACCCCGGAACCACCGGGCGCACCCCTTTCTTGGCGTGAACCTTTCCCGACCCGTGACGCACCCACCCCCAGGGGTGTCACGTACCCCCGATCGAAAGGTGACCTCACCATGCGTACCGACATCCTGCGTAAGACCGCCCTGACCGCTGCCGGCCTCGCCTTCACCGGCGGCGCCATCGCCGGCCCCGTCACCACCGCCTTCG
>NZ_JBSGDY010000374.1:0-1164 GCF_053602615.1 Micromonospora sp. NPDC004336 | reverse complement strand
ATCTTCTTCCCTAGACAAGAGGAATGATCGATCAAGGGCTGTCCCCATGATCAGCCGGGGTCGATGCCACCGCCCAGCAGGTTAAAGATCAAGCTGGGCGCTGTTCGAATACCACCTGGAGCGCCTCGAACCGGCGGACTTCCTCTGGGAGCCGGCCGAACACTGCTGGACGGTGCGCCGCGACGCGCACGGCGGCTGGGTGCCCGACTGGGCCGACAGCGAGCCCGATCCGGTCCCGGTCCCGACCGTCGCCTGGCTGACCTGGCACATCGGCTGGTGGTGGACGGTGACCGTCGACCACCTGCGGGGGCGCCCCGTACGGCAGCGCACCGACGTCGGCTGGCCGGGTGCCGGCGAGCCGACCGTCGCCTGGCTGCGCGGGCTGCGCACGGAGTGGCTGGACGTGCTCGACGGCCTCACCGACGCCGACCTCGACCGCGCCGCGCCGTTCCCGTGGCAGGACGACCCCCGGCACACGGTCACGCACACGGCCGCCTGGGTCAACGTGGAGCTGATGAAGAACGTCGCCGAGATCGGCCAGCTCCGGCTGCTGCGCGCGGCCGGTCCCCGAGCCTGACCGCCGCAGCCCGGAGGCCCGCCGCCGGGCGGGGAGCCGGGTTGCTCAGGAGCGGCGTCCCCTGGTCCGCAGCGCGTCCTCCGTCCGCTCCTCGACGTCGGCCGCGTCCGGGAACGACCGCCGGGACGGCGCCGGGTCCGGCGGCGCGCCGGGTCCGGCCGGCATCGTGGGCGTCGGCTCGACCGATCCGAAGCCGTGTCGGCCCGCCGGGCCGGACGGCCCCGCCGGCTCGCCGGCGCGCCGGTCGCCGCGCCGCCCCTCGGGCACGGCGGTCTCCTCGCTGCCCTCGTCCATCGGATCGTGCTCACCGGTGCCCCAGGGCGGCTCCGCGTCCAGCCCGTCCCTGGTCACCCAGGGAGTGACCGATTCGGGTGTGCGCCCGCTCCCGCCGCGTCCGTCTGCTGCCGCCATCGTCACCTCGCTGGGTCGGTCCGCCGGTACCGGGCCCGATTGCCCGTCCCGGGCCCGGTCATGCCTGCGTCCGGGCCTCGCCGGGCCGCCGCCCTGACCCCCGCCGGGCCGCCCGCCCTGACCCCCGCCGGGCCGCCCGGCCGGACCCCACCGGGCTCGGCGGGCCACGCCGGGCC
>NZ_JBSGDY010000373.1:0-1244 GCF_053602615.1 Micromonospora sp. NPDC004336 | reverse complement strand
TGCGTGACACTCGCCGGCGAGCCCGTCCCACCCCGCATGGCCCGCCGCTGGCTCGACGCCGGCACCCGCCTGATCAACGCCTACGGCCCCGCGGAAGCCTCCGTCGCCTGCACCTGGTACGACGCGTCGACCGGCTGGGACGGCACCTACGTACCGATCGGCCGACCCATGCCCAACCGACAGATCCGCGTCGTCGACACCAACCTCGACCTCGTCCCCATGGGCGTGCCCGGCGAAATCCTCATCGCCGGCACAGGCGTCGCCGACGGCTACCTGCACCGCCCCGAACTCACCACACAACGGTTCGTCACCGACCCGTACGGTGGCGGAACCGCCTACCGCACCGGCGACCTCGGCCGATGGAACACCACCGGAGCGCTGGAAATCCTCGGCCGCATGGACCACCAGGTCAAGGTCAACGGCATCCGCATCGAACTCGGCGAGATCGAAGCCGTCCTGGAACAACACCCCGACGTCAGCACCGCCGTGGTCGCACGCCACGAGAACCAGGGCGTCGCCCGCCTCGTCGGCTACGTCACCGGCCACGACGGCCGGACACCGGTCGCCAGCGAGCTGCGCGCGCACGCCGCGGCCGCCCTGCCCGCGTACATGGTCCCGGCCGTGGTCATGGTCCTCGACCGGTTCCCCGTCGGCGGCACCGGCAAGATCGACCGGCGGGCCCTGCCCGAGCCCGGCTCGCAGCGCCCCGACCTCGGCGTCGAGTTCGTCGAGCCCGCGACGAACTCCGAGCGGCTCGTCGCCGGGGTGTTCGCGACCGTCCTCGGCATCGACCGGGTCGGCGCCCGCGACAGCTTCTTCGACCTGGGCGGCACGTCGTTGCAGTCGGCGACCGTCGCCACGCGCATCGACGAGGCCACCGACGTGGTCGTGCCCGTGTCGCAGATCCACCGCACCCCGACGCCACGGGCACTGGCCCGCTGGCTCACCGCCGCGCCCCGCCGCCCCCACGGCGGTGCGGCGGCCGGCCAGGCCCGCCAGCGTCCCGGCCCGGTTCCGCTCGCGCAGCAGGTGGCGAAGTGCCTGATGTCGCCCCTGGAGGTCGTCAACCCGGTCACCTGGTGGATCGAGGGTGAGCTGGACCTACGCGCGCTGATGGCCGCCCTCGGCGACGTCCACCGCCGCCACCAGGCCCTGCACGCCCGCTACCGCCGCGCCGACCCACCCGTCGCCGTCATCCCACCCCACCCCGGCATGCCCCAACTCCGACTCCTCACCGACGCCAC
>NZ_JBSGDY010000372.1:0-1253 GCF_053602615.1 Micromonospora sp. NPDC004336 | reverse complement strand
CCCGGCCGGGGGCGCCGGCCGTTCGCGTCGGAGCCGGGGTGGTGCCGCCGGCCGGGCGCGGCCGACCCTCGGCGTGCCCGGCCCGGGGCGCCGGCCGGGCGCGGCCGACTCTCGGTGTGTCCCGGCCGGGGTGCCGGCCGGTCGCGGCGGAAAATTTTCTACGGCCCTCCCGCCGGTCCGTCCCGGCCGCGTGCGAAGGGCGCCACCTGCGCGGACGGCCGCGGCGGTATTCGCCGCGCGGTGCGCCATTGACGTCCGACGCCGTCTCCCGAGCCGCGAACCGGTTTGGTTTTTCGGCCGGTCGGGAACATTGCGGTCACGACAGGAACACCACAGACCGTGGAATTGCTTATTCGCAGAAGGAGGGCGACGTGGAGCTCACCGTTTGGGGCATCATCACTGCGCTCATCGTTGGTCTGATCGTCGGCGCTCTGGGTCGCCTGCTCGTGCCGGGCCGCCAGAACATGCCGATGTGGCTGCACATGCTGATCGGTGTCGGCGCCGCGCTGCTGGGCACCGTGCTGGCTCGGGCGATGGGTATCGCCACCGAGACCGCCGGGATCGACTGGGGCGAGCTGCTGGTCCAGGTGGTGCTGGCCGCCATCGCCGTGGCGCTGGTCGCCGGTGTGGGTCGTCGCCGCAGCGTCACCCACCGGTAACCCCCACACAGCCTGAACCCGAACGGGCGCCCGACCACCAGGTCGGGCGCCCGTTCCGTGTGCGCCGCGGGGGCCCGTTCCGGGTAGCCGCCAGTCGGCTCCCTGCGGGTGCGGCTGTCGAAGACCGGGCGTTGCGCCGTGGGGCCCGTTCCGGGTGCGCCGGTGTGGCGTCCGTTCCGGGGCGCCGTGGGGGCGCCCCGACGGAACGTCCGCCGCTTCCGGTCGATCGACGGGCGCCGGTCGGGGCGCACCGGTGCCCGTCGATCGACCGATCGAAGGGCGTCGGTCGAGGCGTACCGGCGCGCGGGGCGCCCGTTCCCCTGGGGCGCGTGTTCCGCGGGTGCCGGAAAGTCGGTTTGGGGCTGCGACGGGTCGGGAACTTAACGGTCACGACAGGAACACCACAGACCGTGGAACTCAATTCTTTAAACAGGAGGAGGGCGACGTGGAGCTCACCGTTTGGGGCATCATCACTGCGCTCATCGTTGGTCTGATCGTCGGCGCTCTGGGTCGCCTGCTCGTGCCGGGCCGCCAGAACATGCCGATGTGGCTGCACATGCTGATCGGTGTCGGCGCCGCGCTGCTGGGCACCGT
>NZ_JBSGDY010000371.1:0-1256 GCF_053602615.1 Micromonospora sp. NPDC004336 | reverse complement strand
CACCGAGCACCTGAAGGTGCACAAGCACGACCACCACAGCCGCCGCGGGCTGCTGCTGCTGGTCGGCCGTCGCCGTCGGCTGCTCAACTACGTCCCCGGCGCAGCTCCTGCCCGGCACGGGTGGCGGTGGAGAGCGGGCTGCCGCCCCCGGCGTCCCCGGTGAGCTGGCGCAGCTCGGCCAGGTTCGGCGTGGTCAGCCGGGTGCCGGCGACCGCCGCCGGCCCCCGGGGGTGGGGATCCCAGACCACCGGCGCGGACGCCTCGGCCAGCGCCGCGCGCAGCGTCGGCTGCCGCAGCAGGCCCCGCCCGTAGTCGCTGGCCAGGATCGCCCCGGCGCCCGCGATCGCTTCCAGGGCCGCCTCGGGCGGCTCGGCGGGGGGCCTGCGGCCCGCCGCCCCGGTCGAGGCGCAGCAGGGTCTGCCCGCCGGCACGCAGCCGGATCTTCTCCGGCGTCGCGCCGGGCATCCGCAGCGGGAGGAGCCGCACCCCGGCGGCGGTCAGCAGTTCGGCCAGGCGGGCGGCCGCCGGGTCGTCGGCGAGCGCGGTCACCAGGGCGACGTCGGCTCCCTGGGCGGCGGCGCGCCGCGCGGCGAGCCCCGCCCCGCCGGGCCGGTCCGTGGCGGACCGCTCGTCGAGCACCGGCACCGGCGCGTCCGGGCAGACGCGGTCGACCGCGCCCACCACGTCCCGGTCCAGCAGGGCGTCGCCGACCACCACCAGCGGGCCGCTCGCGACGCCGCCCCGTCCTGCCGGCGCCCGGCGCCGCTCGCGCCGCGCCCGTTGGCGGCGCCGCCGTTGGCGGTGCTGCCGTTCGCGGCGTGGCCGTTGGCGGTGCTGCTGTTCGCACCTGGGCCGTTCGCACCGGGGCCGTTCGCGCCGTGGCCGTTGGCGGTGCTGCCGTTCGCGGTGCCGCCGTTCGCGGCGTCGCCGTTCGCGCCGTGGCCGTCAGGGCCGTGGCCGTTCGCGGAACGGCTGCCGGGGCCGTGGCCGTTCGCGGCGCCGCCGGCAGAGCCGTGGCCGTTCCGGCCGTTGCCGTTGGCACCGTGGCCGGCGGCGGTCAGCGCGCGACCGTCCAGGCCGAACCGGTCGGCGAGGCCGACGCCGCGTGGGGCCGGCGGGGCCATCCGCGGCAGGCCCCGCACCATCGGCAGCGCCTGGTCCACGTACTCGCAGAGCAGGTGGCTGGTGACGAGGTGGAGTTCCTGGACGACCTGGCTGTCGGGTGAGGGGACGGCGAGGGCGTCGTGGCAGGCGTC
>NZ_JBSGDY010000370.1:0-1259 GCF_053602615.1 Micromonospora sp. NPDC004336 | reverse complement strand
GCCGGCCGGCGGCGGCCCGGCGCGCCTGCCCCGGTCCAGGTGGGTGAGCTGCTTGCCGGCGCTCAGGCTCGCGCCCGTCTCGCTGGCCTGCATGCCGCGCTCGCGGGCCTGGCGGGCCAGCGCGCGGCGACGCTGGTTGTCGCCCTCCATCTGCTTGCGCATGGTGACACCTCGCTTCCGCTGGTGTTCCCTGGCTTCCGCCGGTCGCCTTCCCGCCGTCCGTGGCGACGAAACGGCGCCCGGCGGCCGGGCCGGCGCCGTCCGGAAGCGGCGGCGGCGCTTCATCCGCCAGGGGTGAGGGAGGGTCACCCGGTCGGGGCCGACGATCGGGGCGGACCGGAGAACTTCCGACCGGACGCGGAAGGACAGGTCGTCATGAAGCGGATCGTCGAGATAGTCCCCGCCCGACCCGGCTGGTACGCCCGCTGGCGCCTATCACCAGAGGACACCCGCTGCTACGCGGTGAGCCTGTGGGCGCTGCTGGAGGAGCCCGACGGCTCGGGCCGCGAGGTGGTCGGGGTGGACTGTGTCGGGCAGTGGCCCGGCGCGGACGACAACGAGGCGGGTGGGGAGTTCGTCCGCTATCTCTTCCAGACTCCCGATTCCGGGCCACCGGAGGACGCGGAGCCGCCGGCCGCCGGGCCGCAGCGCTCGACCGGGCCCCGGCTCCAGCCGGTCACCGCCCCCTGAGCCACACTCCGGCCCCCGACCCCTGGTCCCAGGGTCGGGGGCCACCCCGGCCGGGGGAGTGGCCGTCGTGGCGGCTCAGCCGGCCTGGCGCACGTCGCCGTCGGCGGGACGCTCCCGGGCCAGCAGCTCGGTCATCCCCGTGCGGTCCAGCAACTGCTGGAGGTGGGGGCTGACGCCCGAGAGCCGCACCGCGCCCGCGCCGTCGCGGTGCAGCAGCACGAAGGCGCTCAGCCCGGACGAGTCGCACAGGGTGACCCCGCCGAGCTCGAACAGGAGCTCCCCGTGGCCGTCGCGGCGCAGCTCGGCGGCCACGGCGAGCAGCTCGGGCGCGGTGTCGAAGTCGAGCTCACCGGCCAGCCGGAGCCGCGCGCGACCGGCGTCGAGCCGGGTCACCTCGATGGTCAACAGCTGGGCGGCCATTCCACCATGTTCCCAGCCGGGAGCCGGGACGCAAATCCGGGGGCGACGGCCGGCAGGTGTCAGGCCGTGCCGGCGGGCTGCCCGGTGGGGCCGGGGCGCGCGGCCAGGCCGTCGCCCAGCGGCCGGCCGAGCAGGCCGGTGACGCCGGT
>NZ_JBSGDY010000369.1:0-1284 GCF_053602615.1 Micromonospora sp. NPDC004336 | reverse complement strand
GCCGGCACCGGGTGGTGGTCGCCGACGGCGACCTCGACCCGGCGACGGCCGACGCCCTGGCCGCCACCGGGCCGGTACCCGGATGACCGGCCCCGACCTGGTCACGGTCGGCGAGACGATGGTCGTGCTCACCCCCGCCGGCGCGGCGCCGCTGGAGCACGCCGACGGCCTCGCCGTCGGCGTCGGCGGGGCGGAGACCAACGTGGCCGGCTACCTGGCCCGGCTCGGCCACCACGCGGTCTGGGCCGGCCGGGTCGGCGACGACCCGTTCGGTCGCCTCGTCCTCCGGCACGTCGCCGGGACCGGCGTCGACGTCCGCGCCGTGCTCGTCGACCCCGACGCCCCCACCGGCCTCTACGCCAAGGACCCCACCCCCGGCGGCACCCGCGTGCACTACTACCGGGCCGGCTCGGCCGCGTCTCGGCTCGACCGCGCCGTGCTGGACGACCCCCGCCTCGCGGGCGCCCGGGTGCTGCACCTCTCCGGCATCACCGCCGCCCTCTCGGGCACCTGCCGGGCGCTGGTGGAACACGCCGTCACCCGGCGTCCGCTGGCCGGCGCGCTGGTCAGCTTCGACGTCAACCACCGGCCCGGCCTCTGGCCCGCCGCCCTGGCCGCGCCCGTGCTGCACCGGCTCGCCGACCGCGCCGACCTGGTCTTCGTCGGCCTCGACGAGGCGCGCACGCTCTGGGGGGTCGACACCCCCGACGACGTACGCCGGCTGCTGCCCCACCCGGACACGGTGGTGGTCAAGGACGCGGCGGTGGCCGCGACCGTCCTGCCCCGACAGGGGCCGGCCGCCGTCGTGCCGGCGCTGCCGGTCACCGTGGTGGAACCCGTCGGCGCCGGCGACGCCTTCGCCGCCGGCTACCTGGCGGCCCTCCTGCGCGACCTCGACCCCGCGTCCCGGCTCCGCTGGGGGCACCTGCTCGCCGCCCACGTGCTGCGGGTGCCCGGCGACACCGCCCCGGTGCCGGCCGCCGACCGGCTCGCCGAGCTGGCCGCCCTGCCCCTCGAACGCTGGACAACCCTCGACCCGACGGAGGAGACGCCCGATGCCCCCGCATGACTTCGCGCCGCTCCTCGGGACCGCGCGGGTGATGGTGATCCTGCGCGACCTGCCGCCCGACGAGACCCTCCGGCTCGCCCGGCACGCCTGGGACCTCGGCATCGACGCCGTGGAGGTGCCGGTCCGCACCCCGGAGGCCCTGCCCGCGCTGCGGGCGACCGTGGTGCTCGACAACACCGTGCTGACCGTGGCGATCACCGTGCTGACGACCGAGC
>NZ_JBSGDY010000368.1:0-1322 GCF_053602615.1 Micromonospora sp. NPDC004336 | reverse complement strand
CCGCCTGACAGTGAGGATGTAGGTGGGGTCACCCGGTCTGGTCTGACTCACCGCCTGACCGACGATGCTGTCCTGCTGTGCGATTCGTCGATCGGTTCCGGGTGACCCCGTCCTGCACGTCACTGGCAGGGGCGTCGTGACCTGATAGGAGCCTGTGCAAGAGGCCCCGTCACTGTCCTGTCCGCCCGTCCCGGCGAGTGCGTGCCGACCCTGTCGGTGCAAGCGAAAGGGACGACGGTACCCAGGATGACAGCCAAGAAGCGCCAGGTCACGGGTGGGGTTGATACCCACGGCAAGACTCACCACGCCGCAGCGGTCGACCAGGCGGGTCGGGTGCTCGGTGACCAGCAGTTCCCGGCCACCGCAGCCGGATATCAGCAGCTGCTGCTCTGGCTGCGCGCCTTCGGCCGGGTGGTCAAGGTAGGGGTGGAGGGCACCGGCGCCTATGGCGCCGGCCTGGCGCGGCACCTGAGCGCGTCGGGCATCACCGTCGTCGAGATCGACCGTCCTGACCGCAAGACTCGCCGGAGTAAGGGCAAGTCCGACCCGATCGATGCCCTCGCCGCCGCCCGCACGGCCCTGTCGGGGCAGGCCACTGGTATCCCGAAGACCCGCACCGGCCCGGTCGAGGCGATCCGTGTCCTGCGGGTAGCACGCCGCGGCGCGGTCAAGGCTCGCACCGCAGCCCTCAACCAGCTCCACGGCCTGATCACCTCCGCGCCCGACGCACTACGGGAGGATCTGGCCGGCCTCACCGGAGCCGCGCTCGTCCAACGATGCGTCGACCTACGTGCCGATGAGTCCGCACTCACCGACCCGGTCCATGCCACGAACGCCGCCCTCGCCTCGATCGCCGCTCGGATCACCGCGCTCAACGCCGAGATCGCCCACGCCGATCGACGACTGCGCCCCGCCGTCGCCCGCACCGCACCGGCCCTGAGCCGTCTGTTCGGCGCAGGACCGGAAGTCGCAGGGCAACTGCTGACCACCGCCGGCGACAACCCCGACCGGCTCCGCTCCGAAGCAGCCCTGGCCCACCTCTGCGGCGCCGCCCCGATACCCGCCAGCAGCGGACGCATCGACCGCCACCGCCTCAACCGCGGCGGCGACAGAGCCGCGAACAACGCCTTGCACACCATCGTGCTCAGCCGGATGCGCCACGACCTGCGCACCCGCGCCTACGTCGAGAAACGCACCAAACAGGGCCTCGGCAAGAAAGAGATCATGCGATGCCTCAAGCGATACGTCGTCCGCGAGGTCCACACCGCCCTCCTTGCCGACTTCGCCGCTCTCCACACCCCTTGACAACCATAGGAGCATCG
>NZ_JBSGDY010000367.1:0-1343 GCF_053602615.1 Micromonospora sp. NPDC004336 | reverse complement strand
GGAGCGCGACAGGGCGCTCCCGACGCCCGCCCGTCCGGTCACCCTCGTCGGGACGGCGAGGCGGAGGGTGCGGGCCGGCGGCTGCTGCGGCGGAAGGGCCCCGGCGGCCGGGCTACCTGCCGGGCGGGTGCAGTCGCCGCCAGCCGCGCTCGACCGACCGGCGGCACCGGTCCGGGTCGTCGCCGCTGCTGGTGAACAGCGCGGTCAGCAGGAGGGTGCCGTGGGAGAGCGTCCCGGGCGGCAGCGGGCCGGTGGCGACCAGGGAGACCAGCCCGTGGCCGACGACCCAGCTCTGTGTCGCCAGGTCCAGCGGGACGACGTCGGCGCGGAAGCGCCCGGCCGCCCTGCCCCGCGCCGCGGCCTGCACCAGGATCTCCAGCGTGTCGTCCGCGGCCTGGGCGTCCTCGAGGTCGAAGTTCGCGTCGAACATGACCCGGTACAGGTCCGGGTGGTCCAGGGCGTTGCGCAGGTAGCCGGCGACCAGGGCGGTCAGGTCACGGACCGGGTCGTCGGTCGTCGCCACCGTCGCCAGCCCGGCCGCCAGGCGGGTGAAGCCCTCCTGGCGCAGCGCCTTCCACAGGCCGTCCATGCCCCCGAAGTGGGTGTAGACGGCCATCGTCGAGACGGACGTCCCGGCCACCAGTGAGCGCAGGGTGACGGGCTCCCGGGTGCGGAGCATGTGCGCGGCCCGCTCGATGAGGAGGGCACGGACCGCCGGATCCTTCGTCCTCGCCATGACGCCAGGATACATAACATAGCTGTGTTATGTTACGCGGACGCCAGCCACGAATTCTCGAAAGGAGCCGACATGGCCGTCACCCTGGTGAACCCCGAAGGACTGCCGAAGGTCGACCTCTACCGACAGGTGTCGGTCGCCACCGGATCGAAGCTTGTCTTCGTCGCGGGCCAGGTCGCCGTCGACGCCGACGGCAGCACGGTCGGCGTGGGCGACTACGCCGCCCAGACCGAGCGGTGCTACCGCAACCTCGCCACCGCCCTGGCCGGCGTCGGCGCCTCCTTCGACGACGTGGTGAAGCTGACCGCCTACGTCGTCGACCTGACCCCGGACAAGATGCCCGAGCTGATGGCGGGGATCAGCCGGGCGGTCGCCGAGCTGGGAATCACCGCGGCCCCGCCGTTCACGGGGCTGGGCGTCGGCGCGCTCGCCGGCCCCGACCTCCTGGTCGAGATCGAGGCCACCGCCATCATCGACTGACTCCCTGTCGAGGACCGGCCGTCCGGGCCGCGCCCGGCTAGCCCGTGTTTCGTAAGGGCCGTGTTGGGCGGTGAGGTGGGCCCGGCGTGGCGGTGATCGCTAAAGGTTGAGGTCTCCGGTAGATCGG
>NZ_JBSGDY010000366.1:0-1415 GCF_053602615.1 Micromonospora sp. NPDC004336 | reverse complement strand
ACGAGGTGGCGTGCCGGGCGACGGGCGCGCGTCGGAGCCGGTCGGGGCGCGGTCACTGGTACTCCAGGTAGCGCCGGCGCAACCCGGCGACCACGCCGGCGGCGGCGAGCAGGGCTGCCCAGGCCGCCGCGGCGCCCAGGTGGCGACGTGCCTCGGGCAGGTCGGCGACCATCCGGGAGACCTCCTCGTTGCGGGCGGTCAGTTCGGTCAGCAGGTGCTCCTCGGCGGCGACGAACGCGCGGCCGGCCGACCCCTCGGCGAGCACGGTGTCGACGGCGTCGCGGAAGGCGTCGGGCGTGCGGCTCTGCCGCGCCGGCCAGACCGTCTCGTCGAGGGCGGTGCAGTCGATCCGGTCCCCGGGCGGTCGCGACCCCGTGGCCGGGCGGAGGCAGAGGTCCCGCCCGTCGAAGTTCGCCTTGTGCCCGGCCGGGTCGACGCTCGCGCCGAGTCCCAGGTAGACGTCGGCCCGGCCGGCCAGCAGGGCGCCGAGCCGCTGCTGGGTGGCGCTCTGCGCGTCGATCGCCCGTTCCAGCTCCGGGAACCCCCGGTCGGCGGCCGGCCAGTGCCACCACGAGGAGACCAGCATGGCCAGCGCGGCCCCGGTGGCCACCGAGGCCAGCAGGAGGCCCGGGTTGAGCCGGCGCCGCGTCCGCCGGCGCAGCCACACCTGCACCAGCACCAGGGCGGCGAGGGTGCCCAGCGGCGCCAGGACGGAGGCGGCCAGCCACGGGCGGGCGTCGGCGCGGGCGTCGAGCAGCAGCCTGGTGTCGTAGTTCCACAGCCCCTGGGCGGCGGTCAGCAGCTCGGTGGACATGTAGTGCGACGCCTGGCGCGCGTATGCGGAGGCGAGCACGGCGCGGGCCGCCGCGTCGCCCGTGTCGGCCTGTTCCGCCGCTGTGGTCGGCGGGCAGGGGCGCCGGTTCCCGGTGGCCGTCGCGGACAGCGGGCCGGACACGCGCAGGGCGGCGCAGACCACGTCGCGGTAGACCTTCAGCCGGGCCGCGATCGTCGCCAGCCGGGTCAGGCGGTCCGGGTCGCCGGCGGCGTTGCCCATCGAGACGGTGAGCGTGCGCTCGACCTCGTGGACGGCCGCGTCGTAGTCGGCCACCAGCGCGGCCCGCCGCTCCTCGGTCGGCGGGAGCAGGAAGACGGCGCTGGCGGCGACGTCCGCGTCGGCGAGGCCCTGGTAGATCTCCCGGGCGGTCGTGCTGGTGCCCACGGCGGTCGCCGCCGACCGCTCGCCCAGCGTGGTGGCCGACGGGCGGGACTGCACGGCGACGGCGGCGGTGACCGTCAGCGCGGCGACGAGCAGGGCGCCGCTGAGCACGATCAGCGCCGGCGTCGTCCGGAGCGCGTCGCGGAGCCGGCCCGGGCCGTCCGGGCGGGCCGGCTCCGGCCACCGGGCGGGCCCGCCC
>NZ_JBSGDY010000365.1:0-1465 GCF_053602615.1 Micromonospora sp. NPDC004336 | reverse complement strand
TCGGTGCACGGCGTGCGCTCGCTGGTGCTGGTGTCGCGGCGTGGTCCGGCGGCCGATGGTGCGGGTGAGCTGTCGGAGCGGTTGTCGGCGTTGGGCGCGTCGGTGCGGGTGGTCGCCTGCGACGTGACGGACCGGGATCAGGTGTTCGGCCTGGTCGCCGAGATCACCGCCGGGGGCCGGCTGGCGGGTGTCGTGCACACCGCCGGCGTCCTGGACGACGGGGTGGTCGAACGGGTCACCGAGGAACGCCTGGCCGGGGTGTTGGCGCCGAAGGTGTCGGCGGGGTGGTTCCTGCACGAGGCGACGGCGGGCCTGGACCTGGACCTGTTCGTGGTGTTCTCGTCGGTGGCGGGTGTGTTGGGTTCGCCGGGGCAGTCGGCGTACGCGGCGGGTAACGCGTTCCTGGACGGGCTGGCGGTGTGGCGGCGGCAGCTCGGATTGCCGGCCGTGAGCCTGGCGTGGGGGATGTGGGACACCGCCGGGATGGCCGCGTCGCTGGACGAGGCGGACCGGGCCCGGTCGACGCGGGGCGGCATCACCGCGATGAACGCCGAAACGGGCCTGCGGCTGTTCGACGCCGCCCTGGGCGCCGACCGGCCCGCCCTGGTGCCCGCCGTGATCGACCTGGCCGCCCTCCGCGCCGCCGCCGGTGCCGGCCTGGTGCCGCCGATGCTGCGGGCCCTGCTCGGCGCCACCGCGACGCGCCGCCAGGCGGGACGGGGCGCCACCTGGGCGACCCGCGTCAGCGGCCTGACGCCCGACGAGGCCCGCGCCCAGATCGGCGTGCTGGTGCGGGGCCTGGTCGCGCAGGTGCTCGGGCACGGCGGCGCGGAGGCGGTGCCGGCGGACCGGGCGTTCCGCGAGCTGGGCTTCGACTCGCTGACCGCCGTGGACCTGCGCAACCGGGTGAACGCGGCCACCGGGCTGCGGCTGCCGTCGACGCTGGTCTTCGACTACCCGACCCCCACCGCGCTCGCCGACCACGTGTGGTCGGAGCTGGCCGGCGTCGCCGCGTCGAACGCCGGCCCGGTCGCGGGCACCGTCGCCGGCGCCGACGAGCCCATCGCGATCGTCGGCATGGCGTGCCGCTACCCGGGCGGCGTCGAGAGCCCCGACCAGCTGTGGGAGCTGCTGGCCGCCGGCGGGGACGGCATCTCCGAGTTCCCCGTCGACCGGGGCTGGGACCTGGCGTCGCTGTTCGACCCCGACCCGGACCGCAGCGGCACCTCGTACACCCGCCACGGCGGCTTCCTGCACGACGCGGCCGAGTTCGACCCGGCGTTCTTCGGCATCTCGCCCCGCGAGGCCCTCGCCATGGACCCGCAGCAGCGGCTGCTGCTGGAGACCTCCTGGGAGGCGTTCGAGTCCGCCGGCCTGGACGCGCGGCGGCTGCGCGGCAGCCGCCCCCGCCCAGCTCGCAGCCGATCACGTCGTCGTTCGTGTACGGCCGGAAGTAGGGCGTGGT
>NZ_JBSGDY010000364.1:0-1573 GCF_053602615.1 Micromonospora sp. NPDC004336 | reverse complement strand
GCCGGGACCGAGGAGGTGCCGGCGCCGTGCTCGGCGGCCAGCCGCGCCACCCCGAGGGAGGCCCAGGCCCGCAGCACCGGGTCGGCGTCGGCGGTACGCGGGTCGGCCAGCAGCCGGCGCAGCCACTGCCGGCCCGGAACGTCCCGCCCCCGGAACCGCCACCACCGCGACAGCGAGGCCGCCAACAGCAGCGCGGTCGACGGGTCGTCGCCGGCGGCGTGCGCCAGGGCCGAGCTGATGTCGCCGCTGACCTCGTCGAGGCGGTGCACCGCGGCCGGCAGGTTGGCGCCGACCAGCTCCGTCGCGGTCCGGGCCACCAGGCGGGCGACGACGCGGGCGTGCCGGCGACGGATCGCGGTCAGCTCGCCGGCACCGGTCGCCTGCTCGACGGCGAAGTCCCGTACGGCGTCGAGCAGGCGGAACCGGAACGGCCCGGTGCCGCGCACGCTCAGCAGGCCCAGCTCCAGGAGCCGGTCCAGCAGCGGGACCGGGTCCACCACGACCGTGCCGTCCCGGTCGGCGTCGTCGGCGAGCATCTCCTCGGCCAGCTCGACCGACCAGCGGTTGCCGAACGCGGCGAGCCGGCGCAGCGCGGCCCGCTCGTCGGGGGCGAGGAGGCGGTAGCTGGTGGCCACCGCGTCCCGCAGCGTCTCGGCCACCGCCGCGCGCGGGGCCTCCGGGCGGCCCGGGTCGGTCGCGTCCCAGCCCGGACGCTCGGCCGCCCCCGACGAGGTGTCCAGATCGAGGACCCGATCCCCGTACCGGTCGAGCAGCTCGTTGAGGTCGAGGATCCGGCCCCGGGCCGCCATCAGCTCGATGGCCAGCGGCAGCCCGCCCAGGCGGCGTACCAACGCGGTCAGCGCGGGCAGCTCGGCCGGGCCGGGCGGCTCGCGGCGGACCTGGGCGAGCCGGGCGGTGAACAGCGCGACCGCGGGGTGGTCGGCGGACGCCGACGGGTCGGCCCGCTCGCTTCCCGGCGGGGGCACGTCGAGCGGGCAGACCGGGCAGACCCGCTCCCCGGGCAGGCCCACCGGATGCCGGCCGGTGACCAGCACCCGCAGCGACGGCGCCGCGCCCGCGAGGCGGCGCACCGCCTCGGCGACCGCGTCGGGCGCCCGCTCGGCCGCGTCCACGAGCAGCAGCGCCGGCCGGCCGGCCAGGCGGGCGGCCAGCTCGGGCAGCCGCGCGACGCCGAAGACGGCCACCGACGCCGCGAGCACGTCGGCGGCGTCGGAGCCCTCGCCGACGAGCACGCCGGCGACCCCGCCCGGGTGGTGGCCGGCGACCGCGTGGGCCACCGAGAGGGCCAGGGCGGTCTTGCCGACGCCGGCCAACCCGACCAGGCTCACCAGCCGGGGGCCGCGCCCCTCGGTGAGCAGACCGGTCAGCTCGGCCAGGTCGGGATCCCGGCCGATCAGCGCGACCGGGGGCGGAAGCGCGACCGGCGTACCGACGTGCTGGTCGGCGTCGAACGGGGCCGGCGGCGCGCCGGCCGGGGCGACCGGCGCGGCGGCCGGGACCGGCCCCCGGGCGGCCGTAGACGAACGCGCCGGCCCGGCCGCACTGCTCCAGC
>NZ_JBSGDY010000363.1:0-1595 GCF_053602615.1 Micromonospora sp. NPDC004336 | reverse complement strand
GCTTGATCTTTAACCTGTGCGGCGTGGCCTCGGGTTATTCGAAGTCTTCGTTTTCTGCGTGCCACCTTTCGATTTTGTCCTGGTCGCGGCGGTGACGATGTGGACGTCGTGGCGGGCTGCTCGGTGGCGGTTGGGGTGTCCGGGCGGTCGTCCGGGGCCTGGTCGGCTCGGTTTTGGTGCGGCGGCGGGGCAGCCGGCTTTGGTGCGTAGGTGCCGAAACGCGCGGCGGACGCGGGCGGGTGTGAGTCGTTCGGGTGGTGCGGGGCGTTCCCAGGGCCGGCGCAGGTCGCCGGCGGCGCCTCGGGCGAGGCGTAGCTGGGTGTAGGCGGCCATCACGAGCCAGGTCCAGCGGTCAGCGGCATTCGGGTCGCGCAGCTTGGGGCTGGTCCAGCCGAGGGTCTGTTTGAGCATGCGGAAGGTGTGCTCGATGTCGAAGCGGCGCAGGAACACTTGCCAGAGCAGGTCCACCTCGGCGCGTGTGGCGGCCGGCTGGGACCACCAGAGCCAGACCGGTTTCGCGGTGGCACCGGAGGGCAGTCGGTCGACAGTCAACAGAATCACGGCGCCCTCGATGATCGGCAGCGGACCGTGCTGGGCGGTCCAGGCGGTGCGGTGGGTCAGCCGTGGGTGCAGCCGGTGCCAGGCCCGCACGGTCGCGGCACCGTAGAGACGGGTGTCGGTGCTCGTGGCCACGTCCGGGTCGCCCCAGCTGGCCGGGTCACCGAAGATGAACTCGCCGCCATGGCGTCGTGGGCGGCCGGTGGTGCCCGGCAGCCGGGGTGGCGCGGGTCGGCGCAGCACCCGGTCCGAACGCATCCGCACCAGAACCTGCACCGGCAGGTCGGCCAGCAGGAACGCCAGCCGGGGCCCGTCGTAGCCGGCGTCCGCGACGATCCACACGTCCGGATCACCAGGCTGCCACTGCCCAGCACCGATCAGCCGCTGCACCACGTCGCGCAACTGGCCGGCGGTGACCGTGGCAGCGTCGTCGCCGGGCGCCAGCCGCCGGGCGTCCAACGGCGCGGTCCACGAGGTGCGCCCGGTCTCCAGGGCGGTGACGAACGAGTACGGCCAGCCCGGAACCCCGACGTGGGTGTCCTTGCCACGCCCGTAGGTGTGGCACAGCACCCGCTCCGGGCAGGTGTGCGCCTCCGGCCGCAGCCAACACGTCACGTCCACCGCCAGGACAATCCGCCCGTCCGCGGCCCGCGGCAGCGGCACCGCCGCCACCGCGGTCCGCAGCCGCTCAATGTCGATCCGGCCACGGTTCAACGCCGCGTACAGCGAGCCGTGACCGCGGCGGTGCTCACCCACCAGCGACAACTCCACCAGCGACCGCACCGGCGCGTCACCACACAACAACGCGTCGGCCAGCTCGAACAACGCATCGCCACGAGCGGTCAGACAGCCATGGAACTCACGCCGGAACGCGGCCAGCCGCCCGACCTCATCGGTCGACCCGGCATCGTGCACACTGATCACCAGACAGCCCTTGGTTTGCGATCTTCTTCCCTAGACAAGAGGAATGATCGATCAAGGGCTGTCCCCATGATCAGCCGGGGTCGATGCCACCGCCCAGCAGGTTAAAGATCAAG
>NZ_JBSGDY010000362.1:0-1616 GCF_053602615.1 Micromonospora sp. NPDC004336 | reverse complement strand
CGGGCCACCGGCCCGGCGCGGCGCGCGGCCGGCCGGGGCCCGGCGGACACCGCCTCGGTGCGGGACCGGCTGGCGGCGCTCAGCCCCGCGCAGCGGCGCGACCACCTGCTCGACCTGGTGGCCACCGGCGTGGCCGCCGTGCTCGGGCACCGCTCGGCGGAGAGCGTCGACACCCAGCGCCCCTTCAAGGAGCTGGGCTTCGACTCGCTCACCTCCGTGGAGCTGCGCAACCGGCTGGGCGCCGCGACCGGGCTGCGGCTGCCCGCCACCGTGGCGTTCGACTATCCCGCGCCGGCCGTGCTCGCCGAGTACCTCGACCGGGAACTCGGCGGCGCGGCGGCCGACCGGCCCGTCGCCGTCGGCACCGCCGCCGCCCTCGACGAGCCGATCGCCATCATCGGCATGGCCTGCCGGTTCCCCGGCGACGTGCAGACCCCCGAGCAGCTCTGGGACGTGGTCACCGCCGGCGCCGACGTCATCTCGCCGTTCCCCACCGACCGGGGCTGGAACCTGGACGACCTGCGCGCCGACGGCGAGGACGCCGCCTCCGTGCCGCGCCACGGCGGCTTCCTCCACGACGCCGCCCAGTTCGACGCCGCCTTCTTCGGGATCTCGCCCCGCGAGGCCCTCGCGATGGACCCGCAGCAGCGGCTGCTGCTGGAGACCTCCTGGGAGGCCTTCGAGCGGGCCGGCATCGACCCGCACACGGCGCGGGGCAGCAGCACCGGCGTCTACGTCGGGCTCATCTACCACGACTACGCCTCCCAGGCCGCCGGCACCGCCGACGACGTGGGCGGCCACGTCGGCAACGGCAGCGCCGGCAGCGTCGCCTCGGGCCGCATCTCGTACCTGTTCGGCCTGGAGGGCCCCGCCGTCACCGTCGACACCGCCTGCTCGTCCTCGCTGGTGGCCCTGCACCTGGCCACCCAGGCGCTGCGGCAGGACGAGTGCCGGCTCGCGCTCGCCGGCGGGGTGAGCGTCATGTCCACCCCCGGCATGCTCACCGAGTTCTCCCGGCAGCGCGGCCTGTCCGCCGACGGGCGGTGCAAGGCGTTCGGCGCGGGCGCCGACGGCACCGGCTTCGCCGAGGGCGCCGGCATGCTGCTGCTGGAGCGCCTCTCCGACGCCCGGCGCAACGGCCACCGCGTCCTCGCCGTCGTGCGCGGCAGCGCGGTCAACCAGGACGGCGCCAGCAGCGGCCTCACCGCGCCGAACGGCCCCGCCCAGCAGCGGGTGATCCGGCAGGCCCTGGCCAACGCCCGGCTCGCCGCCGCCGACGTGGACGCCGTCGAGGCGCACGGCACCGGCACGGCCCTCGGTGACCCGATCGAGGCGCAGGCGCTGCTGGCCACGTACGGGCAGGGCCGGCCGCAGGACCGGCCGCTGTGGCTCGGGTCGGTCAAGTCGAACATCGGTCACGCCCAGGCCGCGGCCGGCGTCGCCGGTGTGATCAAGATGGTGCTGGCGATGCGGCACGGCGTGCTGCCCCCCACCCTGCACGCCGAGCAGCCGTCCCCGCACATCGACTGGACGACCGGGTCCGTCGCCCTGCTCACCGAGGCGCGGCCGTGGCCGGCCGTCGACCGGCCCCGCCGCGCGGCGGTGTCGTCGTTCGG
>NZ_JBSGDY010000361.1:0-1639 GCF_053602615.1 Micromonospora sp. NPDC004336 | reverse complement strand
CGGCTGCTCGATGATCACGTGCGCGTTCGTGCCGGAGATGCCGAACGACGACACCGCCGCCCGACGCGGCCGGTCCACCTGCGGCCACGGGGTGGCTTCGGTGGCGAGGGCCACCGCCCCGGCCGACCAGTCCACGTGCGGCGACGGCTCGTCCACGTGCAGGGTCGGCGGGACGAGACCGTGCCGCATCGCCAGCACCATCTTGATCACACCGGCCACGCCGGCGGCGGCCTGCGTGTGACCGATGTTCGACTTCACCGACCCCAACAGCAGCGGCCGATCCTGCGGACGCTCCTGCCCGTACGTCGCCAGCAACGCCTGCGCCTCGATCGGATCGCCCAGCGTCGTGCCGGTGCCGTGCGCCTCCACGGCGTCCACGTCGGCGGTGGTCAGGCGAGCGTTGGCCAGGGCCTGCCGGATCACCCGCTGCTGCGACGGGCCGTTCGGCGCGGTCAGGCCGTTCGACGCGCCGTCCTGGTTCACGGCCGTGCCGCGTACCACCGCCAGCACGCGGTGCCCGTTGCGCCGCGCGTCCGAGAGCCGCTCCACCAGCAGCACGCCCACGCCCTCGGACCAGCCCGTGCCGTCGGCCGACGCCGCGAACGACTTGCAGCGGCCATCCTGCGACAGACCCCGCTGCCGGGAGAACTCGACGAACGTCCCCGGCGTCGCCATCACCGTCACACCACCGGCCAGCGCCAGATCGCACTCACCCGAGCGCAACGCCTGCGCGGCGAGGTGCAGCGCCACAAGGCTGGAGGAACAGGCGGTATCGACGGTCACGGCCGGCCCCTCCAGGCCGAACGTGTAGGCGACGCGGCCGGAGAGCACGCTGCCGGACGTGCCCGTGCCGACGAAGCCCTCGGCGTCCGGCGGCAGGTCCATCAGGCGGGAGGCGTAGTCGTGGTACATGACGCCGGCGAAGACACCCGTCCGGCTGCCCCGCAACCGCTGCGGATCGAGACCGGCGGACTCGAACGACTCCCACGACGCCTCCAGCAGCAGCCGCTGCTGCGGATCCATCGCGAGGGCCTCGCGCGGCGAGATCCCGAAGAACGTCGGATCGAAGTCGGCGGCCCCGTACAGGAAACCACCGTGCCGCGTGTACGACGTACCGCTGTGCTCCGGGTCCGGATCGAACAGCGACTCCAGGTCCCAGCCGCGATCGGTGGGAAACTCCGAGATCCCGTCGCCGCCGCCGGCAAGCAACGCCCACAGCTGGTCCGGGCTCTCGACTCCACCGGGGTAGCGGCAGGCCATGCCCACGATGGCGATCGGCTCGTCGGTGCTGGCGGTGAGCACCGCCGTCTGGCGGGCGGTGATCTGCCCGGAGACCTGCTCGTGCAGGTGGTCGACGAGCACGGCCGGGGTCGGGTGGTCGAAGACCAGCGTCGAGGCCAGCCGCAGCCCCGTGGCCGCGTTCAACCGGTTACGCAACTCGACGGCCGTCAGCGAGTCGAAGCCCAGCTCCCGGAACGCCCGGTCCGCCGGCACCGACTCCGCGCCGCCGTGCCCCAACACCTGCGCGACCAGGCCACGCACCAGCGCGTCGATCTGGGCGCGGGCCTCGTCGGGCGCGAGGCCCGCGAGCTGGTCGGCCCAGTCGCCGCCCCGCGCGGCCCGCCGCCGGGGCGCCGTC
>NZ_JBSGDY010000360.1:0-1653 GCF_053602615.1 Micromonospora sp. NPDC004336 | reverse complement strand
AAAGACGGTCCTCGTGATCGAGGTGTGCTCGGTGTGATGACGCTCAGGTCGGCGGTGTATCGCGCAAGATTCGGTATCGTGTGGTGCCAGCCTGGTCGGATGCTGTCTACTGCACGCCGTGGGTGGAACGGCATTGAGCGTGCTGAGTCCGTGTACTGCTGAGTGCGTGGAACCAGTCCTGCTGGAGGAGATGGCGGCTGAGGGCCTCGTCCGGTACGAGCCCGACCCTGATTACTGGCTGTCCGCCGAGGGCCTGCCCTACGGATACGACTGTCAGGCACCGGATTTCGAGGTCGGCGTCGATGAGCTCGAGCTGATCGCGCAGGCGGCCGGTGGAGTCATGCGCTGTGACATCGTGCTGCACATCTTCGTCAGCGATCTCGCTGGCCGACCTGCCCTGGCCCGCATCGCCGAACGAGTGGCACGGCGGACCGCCGGCTGGGTGTTCGTCGAGTTCCACACTTCGCCCTCGGCAGACCTGCTCGAGTACCTGGCGAGTGCGGGTCGCTGCGTTCGCGTCGACGATGCCGTCTACCTCGACGCGGCAGCGATGACTGCCTGGATCGCCCACCCTGACTTTCACGTCGTCAAATGAGCCGTTATGCACCACCGGGGCACCGCATGTCGTTTCAGAGCCACTCGTTGATCGCGGCGACGTTGAAGGTGGCCTGGTAGCGGACGGCGAGCTTGTCGTACCTGTGGCCAGGCCGCGGTTTCGTTTGAGCCGGTTGATGCCGCACTCGACGGCGTGGCGCTGCTTGTAGATCTCGGGGTCGAAGGTCGGTGGCCGTCCGCCCTTCGACCCCTTCTTGCGCCGGTTGGCGGCCTGGTCGACCTTGATCGGGATCGCTGCCTTGATCCCGCGCTTTCGCAGGTGCTCCCGGTTGGCGGCCGAGCTGTACGCCTTGTCGGCCAACACCCGGTCTGGGCGGATCCGCGGACGCCCGCCTCCCGAGCGTGGCACCCGGACACGGGCCAGGACCTTTGTGAACTGCGGGCTGTCGCCGCGCTGCCCACCAGTCACCACCACGGCGAGGGGCTTCTGGCCCTGTTCGCAGCCCAGGTGCAGCTTGGTCGTCCAGCCGCCCCGGGAACGGCCCAGGGCGTGGTCGGCGGGTTCGTCCTCGACGCCGCCCGGCGGTTCCTTCTGCTCCTGCGGCCTCGTGCGGGCGCCGGCGGCGTGCTGATGGGCGCGGGTGATCGTGGAGTCGACACTGACGTCCCAGTCGATCAGCCCGGCCGCGTCGGCGTGGGCCTGCAGGCCGGTCAGGATCTGCTGCCAGACCCCGGTGCGCTGCCAGCGGCGGAACAGTCCGTAGATGGTCTGCCAGGGTCCGTACATGTCGGGCACGTCCCGCCACGGGCAGCCGACCCGCACCCTCCAGCGGATCCCGTCGAAGAGCTGGCGTTTGTCCCACTTCGGCGGACGGCCTGGCTTCTTACCTTTGGGCAGCAGCGGCTGCAGCGCCGTCCACTGCACGTCGGTCAGATCGTGCCGCCTCGCCGCCGGTATGGTGGCCACGAGGTCTCCGGTTTTCGTTCTTCTTGGTCGTTGAACGGTCTACCGGAGACCTCGCTGTTTATCTATGAACGACACACGCTTCTGCAGGCCGGGCTGGCCACAGCCGCTGGGCAACAACGCAACGGCACTTC
>NZ_JBSGDY010000359.1:0-1663 GCF_053602615.1 Micromonospora sp. NPDC004336 | reverse complement strand
CGCCCACGTCACCCACTTCAACCACCTCTTCTGGGACACCGGCACCACCCGCACCACCGTCGTCGACCACGGCATCGTCCCGCCCCGGGTCGAGTACACCGGCGAGCTGGAGCGGCTCGCCGTGGTCATCAACGAGCCCGTACGCCGCTGGCGCGTCACCGGCACCGACCTGCTGCCCCGCTTCGCCGAGATCGCCCCGCTGGACGTCTTCGGGATGAAGGTGGCCGGGCTCGCCGACCACCTGGGCCTGCCGGCCGACCGGGTGGCCAGCCACGACGACGTCCCCCAGCACCTGATGCACGCCGAGCTGGGGCGGCGGCGGGCGTACCTGCACCTGTGCCGGTGGACGTCGCTGGGGCTGAGCCTGATCGAGGCGATGGCGATGGGCATGCCGGTGATCGCGCTGGCCGCCACCGAGGCGGTGATGGCGGTGCCGCCCGGCGGCGGAGCGCTGTCCACCCGGATCGACACCCTGCTGGACGCCGCCCGCCGGTTCGTGGCGGACCCGGCGGAGGCGCGCCGGGCGGGGGCCGAGGCCCGCGCCTTCGCCCGGGACCGCTACGGCCTCGACCGTTTCCTCGCCGACTGGGACCGGCTGCTGGAGGAGGAAGTATGCGCATCGCGATGATCTCGGAGCACGCCAGCCCGCTCGCCATCCTGGGCGGCGAGGACGCCGGCGGTCAGAACACGCATGTCGCCGAGCTCTCCGCCGCGCTCGCGGCCGCCGGGCACGACGTGCGGGTCTACACGCGCCGCGACGCGGTGGACCTGCCGGTGACCGTACGCAGCCCGGACGGCTACGACGTGGTGCACGTCCCGGCGGGGCCGGCCGAGCCGGTCGCCAAGGACGCGCTGCTGCCGCACATGAGGGAGTTCAGCCGCTGGCTGGTCGACCGGTGGCGGGGCGGCGACTGGGCGCCCGAGGTGATCCACGCGCACTTCTGGATGAGCGGGCTCGCCGCGCTGGCCGCCGGCCGGCAGACCGGGGTGCCGGTGGTGCAGACGTACCACGCCCTCGGCGTGGTGAAGCGGCGGCACCAGGGGGTGCAGGACACCAGCCCGGCCCGCCGCATCGGTTACGAGCGGGAGCTGGGCCGGTCGGTGGACCGGGTCGTCGCGCAGTGCCAGGACGAGGTCGGCGAGCTGGTCCGGATGGGCGTGCCCCGGTCCCGGATGACCGTCGTCCCGTCCGGGGTCAACCTGGGCACGTTCGCCCCGCTCGGGCCGACCGCCGAGAAGGAGGACGGCCCGCCACGGATCCTCACGGTGGGCCGGCTGGTCGAGCGGAAGGGCTTCCAGACGGTGGTCCGGGCGATGGCGTACGTGCCGGAGGCCGAGTGCGTGGTCGTCGGTGGTCCGCCCGCCGGCCTGCTGGAGACCGACCCGTACGCCCGCCGGCTGCGTGCCCTCGCGGTCACCTGCGGGGTGGCCGACCGGGTGAAGCTGGTCGGCGCGGTGCCCCGGGAGGAGATGGGCCGCTGGTACCGCTCGGCGGACATCCTGGTGGCCGCCCCCTGGTACGAGCCGTTCGGGCTCACCCCGCTGGAGGCGATGGCGTGCGGCGTGCCCGTGGTCGGCACCGCCGTGGGCGGGATCAAGGACACCGTGGTCGACGGCGTCACCGGTGACCTGGTCCCGGCCCGGGACCCGCGGGCGCTGGGCG
>NZ_JBSGDY010000358.1:0-1672 GCF_053602615.1 Micromonospora sp. NPDC004336 | reverse complement strand
CACCCCGACCGCTGTCCGCCGCGCGCCGCCGGTGTGCGACGGCGGCGCGGTAACGATCTGGGAACGCTCCCAGTGCCCTATTGACACCCCTGAAGCTCCCCAGCAATCTCATGGGAGCGCTCCCGATGGGCGCGTACTCGCTCGCCGCCCGGCTCGGCGGCGGGTGGACCTCACACGAGCCATGGAACACCTCCGGAAGCCGGCACCGACGAAGCAGCGTCAGGCATCCGCAACCACCACACGAACCACCACACGAACCACCACCTGAGAGGGGTCAGGGATGAAGGTCATCGGGCGCCGATTCCGCGCTATCGCGGTCGCCGCGCTCGCCGTGGGCGTGGCCCTCGGCAGTGCGGCGTGCAGCAAGAAGAACGACGACGAGACAAGTGGCGAGGGCGGGCAGGTCAAGCTGGTCCTGCAGACCTTCCAGAACTTCGGCTACGACCAGGCCATCAAGGACTTCGAGGCGGCCAACCCGAACATCAAGGTCGAGCACCAGAAGATGGGCGAGCTGCGCGACTTCCAGCCGAAGCTGGTGCAGTGGCTGGCGGCGGGCAGCGGCGCCGGCGACGTGGTCGGTCTGGAAGAGGGCGTGCTCCTGCAGTACGTGCAGAACCACGACAAGTTCGCCAACCTGCTCGACCTGGGTGCGAGCGAGCTGAAGTCCAACTTCCCGGAGTGGAAGTGGAACAACGCGATGACCGTCGACGGCAAGAAGCTGATCGGTCTCGGCACCGACGTCGGCGGCCTGGCCATGTGCTACCGCAAGGACCTGTTCCAGCAGGCGGGCCTGCCCACCGACCGCGACGAGGTCTCCCAGCGCATCAGCACCTGGCAGGACTACATCGCGCTGGGCAAGCAGTTCAAGGCCAGCGGCAAGGTCAAGGCGGCCTGGCTGGACAGCGCCACCAGCCTGATGCAGCCGCACGTCATGCAGAACTCCGAGACCTTCTTCTTCGACAAGGACAACAAGTTCATCGGCGACACCAACCCGGTGGTCAAGCAGACCTGGGACATGGGCCTTCAGATGGCCGCCGATGGCCTCACTGCCAAGGCACAGCGGTGGAGCGCCGACTGGGACGCGGCCTTCAAGAACTCCGCCTTCGCCACCCTTCCCTGCCCGGCCTGGATGACCGAGGGAGTCATCGCCCAGCGGTCCGGGCCGGCCAACTCCGGCAAGTGGGACATCGCCAAGATCCCCGGTGGCGGCGGCAACTGGGGCGGCTCCTACCTCGCCGTCCCGGCCCAGACCAAGCACCCGAAGGAGGCGTACCTGCTGGCCAAGTACCTGACCAGCAAGGAGGGGCACCTGGCGGCGTTCAAGGAGGCGGGCGCCATGCCGTCCGACATCGCTGGCCTCGAAGATCCGGCATTCAAGGACAAGACGAGCGACTACTTCAGCGGCGCGCCCACCGGCAAGATCTTCGGTGAGAGCGTCAAGAACATGAAGCCGGTCTTCCTCGGCGCCAAGCACCAGCAGATCTGGGAGACCGTCGTCGAGCCGCAGATGCAGGCCGCTGAGCGCGGCCAGCTCAGTTCGGACGCCGCCTGGAAGAAGGCGATGGACGAGGCCAAGAAGACGACCAGCTGAGTCGCCGCTGACCTGCCGAGCCCACGGTGCCCGTGGGCCGGCGGCGGCGCCCACCCCGACACCGGGGCGGGCGCCGCCGCC
>NZ_JBSGDY010000357.1:0-1750 GCF_053602615.1 Micromonospora sp. NPDC004336 | reverse complement strand
GCCGCCGGCCGGCAGCCGGCACAAGCCCGACAGCACCCGCGGCGGGCCCGCGCCGCCACCGGCCGGCGTGCCGGAGTCTCCCCGTCCCCTCCCGGAACCGGGCCAGGGCACGCCCGGCGTGACCCCGATCGGCTACCACGCGCTGGTCGACGACGTGGTCCGCCGGACCGGGACCGACTTCCGCACCGCCAAGGTGGGGGTCGAGTCGACCGTCCTGGTCCTGGCCTGGGCGCTGGGCGAGGCGGAGCGCCGGCGTCTGCTGGCGGCGGTGCCGGCGAAGCTGCACGACGTCGTCCCGGTGGACGGCATCGAGCGGCACCGGGACCTGCCGGGCTTCCTCGCCGAGGTGGGCCGGATCAGCGGGCGCACCCCGGAGCAGGCCCGCTACCAGGCCGAGGCGACCGTGGCGGCGCTCGCCGACCACGACGGCGACCTGGTCGAGTCGCTGCGCGTGCCGGACGGCCTGCGCGAGCTGCTGGACCCGACCCCGGTCGGCGGCGGGGTGGTCGGCGCCGCCACCGCCACGCCGCCGCTGGGCGGCGCGGAGCTGCGGGAGGCGCTGCGCGGCCTGCCGTACTGGTCGGGCGACGGCGACTCGCTGTCGCGGACCGTGGAGCTGCCGGCCGACGGCCTGGACCGGGTGCTCGACCGGATCGACCGGCTGCGGCAGGAGACCGGGCGCGGGCCGCGGATCGGCCGCCCGGACGCGACGACCGCCGTGCTGACCGTACGGTCCCGCCAGGCCGGCGCCGTGACCGCCATGGACGTGGACCTCGCGCACGCCGTCGACGACGCCATCGACGAGGCGGGCGCCGGAATGGCCACCGGCTGACCCGGCGCGGGCCGGTGGGCGGACCGCCCGCCGGCCCCGCCCCCGGGCTCGGCTAGCGTGCCGGCATGGACGTCGACGCGCACCGGCTGGAGCTGGTCGTGGACCCGGCCCGGCCGACCGGGCGCACGCTGCTCGCCGCCGGCGTCGAGCAGTCCTACGTGGACGTCGCCGACCCCCGTCACCTGCACTTCGAGTACGTGCGGCGGATGGCCGCCGCGGCGGACCTGGCGGCTCCGCCCGGCCGGCCGCTGACCGTGCTGCACCTCGGCGGCGGCGCGCTGACCCTGCCGCGCTACCTGGCCGCGACCCGGCCCGGCTCGGCGCAACTGGTCGTCGAGCGGGACGCCGCCGTCGTCGACCTGGTGACACGCGAGCTGCCGGCCCTGCCGGCCGGCGTCGACGTGCGGGTCGCCGACGCCCGGGACGCGCTGGCCGACGCCCCGGCCGGCCGGTACGACCTGGTACTCGCCGACATCTACCGGGCGGCCCGGATGCCGGGGCACGTGGCGACCGTGGAGTTCGCCGCCGAGGTGGCCCGGACCCTGCGCCCGGACGGCGTCTACCTGGTCAACGTGACCGACCTGCCGCCGCTGGTGTTCGCCCGGGTGCAGGCGGCCACCCTGCGGGCCGTCTTCGCCGACGTGTGCCTGGTGGCCGACCGGCGGATGCTGCGCGGCCGGCGGTACGGCAACGTGGTCCTCGCCGCCGCGCCGCGCGCCGGGCGGCTGCCCGTGGCCCGGCTGGCGGCACGGGCGGCGAGGGACGCGGTGCCCGGCGGGGTGCTGCACGCGGCCGCCCTGGACGGGTTCGTCGCCGGGGCCCGCCCCGCCACCGACGCCGCCCTCGCCGCGACCGACCCGCCGCCCCCGGGCCTGAGAGCGCGTGGTGACACCCTGACGTGATCCTCGCCGACCGGGG
>NZ_JBSGDY010000356.1:0-1907 GCF_053602615.1 Micromonospora sp. NPDC004336 | reverse complement strand
TCCGATCTGGTCTTCGGTCTGCTCGGGCCGAACGGCGCGGGCAAGACGACAACGATCGGGGTGCTGACCACGCGGGTGCGGGCCACCTCCGGGCGGGCCCAGGTGTGCGGCGCCGACGTGATCGGCGCCCCCGCCGTCGCCCGGCAGTTGCTGGCGGTCGTGCCGCAGCGGGTCAACCTGGACCGGGCGCTGACCGTCCGGCAGAACCTGCTGTTCCACGCGGCGTACCACCGGGTGCCCCGCGCCGAGCGCGTCCGCCGCGCCGACGAGCTGCTGGAGCAGATGGGGCTCAAGGAGTTCGCGAACTCCCGCACCGACTTCCTCTCCGGCGGCCTCGCCCAGCGCACCATGATCGCGCGGGCGCTCATGCACTCGCCCCGGGTGCTCTTCCTCGACGAGCCCTCCGCCGGCCTCGACCCGCAGTCCCGCCTCTTCGTGCACGACCGGGTCGCCGAGCTGAAGCGGGCCGGGGTGACGGTGGTGGTCACCACCCACGACATGGACGAGGCGGAGAAGCTCTGCGACCGGGTCGGCATCATCGACCACGGCAAGCTGCTCACGCTGGACACCCCCGCCGCGCTGACCCGTACCCTGCCCGGCAGCAGCACGCTCACCCTCGTGGTGGCCGCCGGCGCCCCCGCCGAGGAGGTGCGGACCGCGCTGGGCGCCATCCCGCACGTGGAGCGGGTGGAGCACTTCAAGGCGAGCCCGGGCGCTCCCGCCGCCGCGGCGCCGGCGTTCCCCGGCATGCCGCCGATGCCCGCGCCCGCGGCCGCTCCGGCGCCCGCCGACTCCGACGGCACGCTCTCCTTCCGGGTCTACACCGGAACCCAGCCGGCCAACGCCATCCCGATGGCGCTGAAGATCCTCGCCGACCTGGGTTGCGAGGTCCGCGACCTCAACATCGGCCAGCCCAGCCTGGAAGACGTCTTCATCCACCTGACCGGAAGGGAACTTCGGTGAGCGTCACCGCCCCCGCCACCCCCTCGACGGCCACGGCGCCACCGCCGGTGCGCGCGATGGACCAGTTCGCCACGTTCCGCGCCGTGCTCTCGCGGGACCTGTTCGTCACCGGCCGGGAACTGGTGGGCTTCCTGCTCCAGGTCTTCATCCAGCCGCTGTTCATGCTGCTGATCTTCGGCAAGGTGCTCGGCGACCTGGGCTACGCCAGCGACGACTTCGCCAACGTGCTGCTGCCCGGCGTCATCGCGCTCAACGCCTTCCTGATCGGGCTGGAGAACACGGCGCTGCCGATGGTGATGGACTTCTCCTTCACCCGGGAGATCGAGGACCGCCTCCTGTCGCCGATGGCGATCCCCCTGGTGGCCCTGGAGAAGATCGTCTTCGGCGGCATCCGCGGGCTGATCGCCGGCGTGGTGCTGATCCCGGTCGGCATGCTCATGCTCGGCGTCACCTGGCCCTGGGCCGTGGTGCTGAAGGTGGTCGGGGTGCTGGCGGTCGGCGCGCTGGTCGGCGCGGCGGTCGGACTGACCTTCGGCACCCTGGTGCCGACGCAGCACATCCAGATCATGTTCACCGTCGTGATGACCCCGCTGATGTTCACCGGCGCGACCCAGTTCCCGCTGCTCGGCCTGGACATGCTGCGCTGGTACCAGGTGATCTGCGCGCTCAACCCGCTGACCTACATCAGCGAGGCGACCCGGTCGCTGGTCGCCCCGCCGGGGGTCGAGTCCGTGCCGCTCTGGCTGTGCATGACCGTCCTCGCCGGCGTCTTCGTCGTGTTCTCGGCCATCGGCATGCGCGGCTTCATGCGCCGCGCGATGGACTAGCCGGCGTCCCCGCCGACGATCCGGCGCCGGCGTGGTGGTGCAGCAGGTGCTTGCCGTACGCCTCGGTGCTCTCCAGCACGGTGCCGCCGAGCAGGGCGGCGCCCTCGGCGAAGCGGC
>NZ_JBSGDY010000355.1:0-1934 GCF_053602615.1 Micromonospora sp. NPDC004336 | reverse complement strand
GACGCCTGCCACGACGCCCTCGCCGTCCCCTCACCCGACAGCCAGGTCGTCCAGGAACTCCACCTCGTCACCAGCCACCTGCTCTGCGAGTACGTCGAGCAGGCCCTGCCGGCCGCGCTCGCCGCGCCGGGGGCGCCCGTGCGGGCGGGGGTCGAGGTGGTGCTCGACGGCGGCTCAGGTCAGCAGGTCGACGCGTGATGAGGAGGGAAGCGTGACGGGACCCGTGGTGGTGGTCGGCGACACCCTGCTTGACCGTGACGTCGAGGGGGTGGTCAACCGGCTCTGTCCGGACTCGCCCGTGCCCGTGCTGGACGAGACGGCGTACGTCGACCGGCCCGGCGGCGCCGGGCTGGCCGCGGTCTTCGCCGCCGCCGCGCGGGACGTCGAGGTGGTGCTGGTGACCGCGTTGGCGGACGACGCGGGAGGCGCCCGGCTCAGCTCGCTGCTCGACGTCGCCGGGGTGCAGGTGTACGCCCTCGGCCTGCCCGGCGGCACGCCGGAGAAGATCCGGCTGCGCGCCCGGGGCCGGGTGCTGCTGCGCCACGACCGGGGCGGGGTCGCCGGCGCGCCGGGCGAGCCCTCCGACGAGGTGCTGCGGGTGATCGCCCGCGCGTCGGCCGTGCTGGTCAGCGACTACGGCCGGGGCGTGGCCCGGCAGCCCGCGCTGCGGGCGGCCCTCGCCGCAACCCGGGCCCCGGTGGTCTGGGACCCGCATCCGAGGGGCCCGGCGGCGGTGCCGGGGGTGCGCCTCGCCACGCCCAACGAGTCCGAGGTGCGGGAGCTGGTCAAGGTGCCGCCGGGCGCGACCCGGCTGGCCACCGCGTCCCGGGGCGCGCAGGGGTTGCGGCAGCGCTGGCGGGCCGGCGCGGTCGCGGTGACCCTGGGCGGCGACGGCGCACTGCTCTGCCGCGCCGGCTCGACCCCGCTGGTGGTCTCCGCCCCGACCACCGCCGAGGGGGACACCTGCGGGGCCGGCGACCGCTTCGCCGCCACCGCCAGCCTGGCCCTCGCCCGGGGCGCGCTGGTCTCCGAGGCGGTGCAGGAGGCGGTGGCCGAGGCGTCGGCGTACGTCGCCGGCGGGGGAGTGGCCACGGCGCTGCCGCCGGCCCGCCCGCTGCCGCCGACGGTGTCCGGCGCGGGCGGGGAGCGCGTCGGCGTGGCCGCCGCCGCCGCGGTGGTGTCGGCGGTACGCGCGGGAGGCGGCACGGTCGTGGCCACCGGCGGCTGCTTCGACCTGCTGCACGCCGGGCACGTGGCGACGTTGCAGGCCGCCCGGCAGCTCGGCGACTGCCTCGTCGTCTGCCTCAACTCGGACGCCAGTGTGACCGGGCTGAAGGGCCCGGACCGGCCGGTGATCCCGCAGGGCGACCGGGCGCGGCTGCTCGCGGCGCTGGGCTGCGTCGACGCGGTCATGATCTTCGACGAGTCCACCCCGCGCGCGGCGCTGTCCTGGCTGCGGCCCGACGTCTGGGTCAAGGGCGGCGACTACGCCGGCGAGGGCGGTGAGCCGGCGCTGCCGGAGGCGGACCTGCTGCGCCGCTGGGGCGGGCACACCGTGGTGGTGCCCTACCTGGACGGGCGCTCGACGACGGGGCTGATCGCCGCCGCCCGCGCGGCCGGCGCCGGCCCGGTCGGCGGCGCGCCCCCGCTGACCGACACCGTGCCGCCGGCCTGCCCGCCGGCCGGCGCCGCGTCGACGCAGTTCCCGACCACGACGGAGGGCACCCGATGAGCGGCATGACGCCCGGCGCGGGGCAGACGGTGCTGGTGACCGGCGGCGCGAGCGGCCTGGGTGCCGCCGTGGTGGCGGCCGTGGCCCGGGCCGGTGGCCGGCCGCTGGTGCTGGACCGGCAGCCGCCCGCCGACGGGGTGCCCTGGATCGAGTGCGACCTGGCCGACACCCGGGCCGCCGAGGCGGCCACCCGGCAGCTCGC
>NZ_JBSGDY010000354.1:0-1939 GCF_053602615.1 Micromonospora sp. NPDC004336 | reverse complement strand
CGGTCCCCGGCATTGCGTCCGTCGACCCGGCCCGGCCGGCTTCGGCTGTCCGACCGGCCTCGCCGCTCACCGCCGGCACCGGCTCCAGCGGCGCCACACCCAGCGGCGCCGCACCCAGCGCGGCCGCACCCAGCGGGGCCGCGGAATCCGCCGCCACCTCGCCCTCAGGCGACGCGACGGGGCCCGGCTCCGGCTGCTCGATGATCACGTGCGCGTTGGTGCCGGAGATGCCGAACGACGACACCCCCGCCCGACGCGGACGCCCCACCGCCGGCCACTCCCGCGCCTCGGTGACCAGCTCCACCGCACCCGACGCCCAGCCCACGTGCGACGACGGTTCGTCGACGTGCAGCGTCGCCGGCACCATGCCGTGCCGCATCGCCAGGATCATCTTGATGATCCCCGCAACGCCCGCCGCCGCCTGGGTGTGGCCGATGTTCGACTTCACCGAACCGAGCAGCAACGGCGTGACCCCGCCACGGCCCTGCCCGTACGTCGCCAGCAGCGCCTGCGCCTCGATCGGGTCGCCGAGCCGGGTGCCCGTGCCGTGCGCCTCGACCACGTCCACGTCGGCGGTCGACAACCCCGCCGACGCGAGGGCCTGCCGGATCACCCGCTGCTGCGACGGACCGTTCGGCGCCGTCAACCCGTTCGACGCACCGTCCTGATTGACCGCCGTGGCCCGCACCACCGCGAGGATGCGGCGGCCGTCCCGCCGCGCGTCCGACAACCGCTGCACCAGCAGCATGCCCACGCCCTCGGACCAGCCGGTGCCGTCCGCGTCGTCGGAGAACGACCTGCACCGGCCATCGGCCGACAGGCCTCCCTGGATCGAGAACTCGGCGAACGTGGCCGGGGACGCCATGACGCAGACGCCGCCCGCGAGGGCCAGGTCGCACTCCCCGGATCGCAGTGCCTGCGCCGCCAGGTGCAGCGCCACCAGCGACGACGAGCACGCAGTGTCCACCGTCATCGCCGGCCCCTCGAAGCCGAACGAGTAGGCCACCCGGCCCGACAGCACGCTGGTCGCGTTGCCGGTGAGCAGGTGACCGCCGACCTCCTGGGCACGACCGACCGACCCGCTGGCGTACCCCTGGAAGCTGGCGCCGGCGAAGACGCCGACCGCGCTTCCCTTCAGGCTGGTCGGGTCGATGCCGGCGGACTCGACGGCCTCCCAGGAGGTCTCCAGCAGCAGCCGCTGCTGGGGGTCCATGGCGAGGGCCTCGCGGGGCGAGATGCCGAAGAACTCGGCGTCGAACCCGGTGGCGTCGTAGACGAATCCGCCGGTGCGGACGAAGGACGTGTCGGACAGGCCGTTGTCGAGGAACGTGTCCCAGCCCCGGTCGAGGGGGAAGTCGGAGATGCCGTCGCGTCCCGTGGCGAGCAGCTGCCAGAACTCGTCCGGCGACCCGACGCCGCCCGGGAGGCGGCAGCCCATGCCCACGACGACGATCGGGTCGTCGTCGACGACGGTGACCGTACGCCCGGCCGGCGCGTCGTCCGAGGCGCCGAGCACGGTGTCGCGGATGAAGGCCACCAGGGCGGCCGGCGTCGGATGGTCGAAGACCAGGGTGGCGGGCAGGGCGAGGCCCGTCTCGGCGGTCAGCCGGTTGCGCAGCTCGACCGCGGTGAGGGAGTCGAAGCCGAGGCGCTGGAACGCCCGGTCGGGTGCCACCGCCTCCACGGTGGCGTGGCCGAGCACCGCGGCGACCTGGCTCCGCACGAGGTCCAGGAGGTACGCCTCGGCCTCTGCCGGCGTCAGGGGCGCCAGCCGCTCGCGGAGCGCGGAAGCCCGGTCGACGGGAGCGATCTCGGCGCGGGCTGCCGCCTCGATGGCTGCCTGTGCCTCGGGGATCTCGGTGAACAGGCGGGACGGCCGCAACGCCGTGAACGACGACACGAACCGATCCCACCGCACATCCGCCACCACCACATGAGA
>NZ_JBSGDY010000353.1:0-1984 GCF_053602615.1 Micromonospora sp. NPDC004336 | reverse complement strand
GCACCCAGGCAGCAGCCGCAGCCGAAGGCGGCACCCAGGCAGCAGCCGCAGCCGAAGGCGGCACCCAGGCAGCAGCCGCAGCCGAAGGCGGCACCCAGGCAGCAGCCGCAGCCGAAGGCGGCACCGAAGCGGCAGCCGCTGCCGACGGCGGGGCGGGCGGAGGCGGGGCGGTGGGGGCGGGGCGGTTCACAGGTCGGGCCGTCCGTCGTCCGGGGTGGAGGCGAGGGCGTGAAAGCGCCGGGCGATCCGGCCCGCCCCGTACGCGAGCCGCCCCGCCTCGACCGCGTGCCGCATGGCGGTGGCCATCGCCACCGGGTCGGCGGCGCGCGTGACCGCGCTGGCGAGCAGCACCGCGTCGCAGCCCAGCTCCATCGCCAGCGCCGCGTCCGAGGCGGTGCCGATGCCGGCGTCCAGGATCACCGGCACGTCGACGCTCTGCCTGATCAGCCGGATGTGGTGCGGGTTCGACACGCCCAGGCCGGAGCCGATGGGCGCACCCGCCGGCATCACCGCCGCGCAGCCGACGTCGGCCAGCCGGCGCGCGAGGATCGGGTCGTCGGAGGTGTACGGCAGCACCACGAACCCGTCGTCGACGAGTTCCTCGGCGGCGCGCAGCAGTTCCACCCCGTCGGGCAGCAGCGTGCGCTCGTCGCCGATGACCTCCAGCTTCACCCAGTCGGTGCCGAACGCCTCCCGGGCCAGGTGCGCCACCTTGACGGCCTCGCCCGCCGTGTAGCAGCCGGCGGTGTTCGGCAGCAGCCGTACGCCGCAGCGGTCCAGCAGGTCCAGCAGGCCGCCGGCGGTGCCGGGGGCGGTGTCCACCCGGCGCAGGGCCAGGGTGACCAGTTCGGTGCCGGAGGCGCGGATGGCGTCCTCCAGCACGCGCAGGTTGGCCGCGCCGCCGGTGCCGAGGATCAGCCGGGACGCGAAGCTCACCCCGCCGACGTCGAAGCTCACCGCGTCACCCGCCCTGGGCGGCGCTGAGCACCTCGACGCGGTCGCCGTCGCGCAGCACGGTCGCCGGCCAGCCGGTACGCGGCACGACCTCCCCGTTGACCGCGACGGCGAGGCCGCGCTGCTGGTCGGTGACCGCGCGGACCACGTCCGCCACGGTCGAGCCGCCGGGCACGCTGCGCCCGGTGCCGTTCACCGTCAGTTCCACGTGTGCTCCTCCTCGGGTGCGAACGCTCCGGGACCGGTCCGGCCGCCACCGGGCGCGGCCGGCGCAACACCGGCGGCCGGCCCGACATCGGGCGCGGCCGGCACGACACCAGCGGCGGGCCCGGTGTCGGGTGCGGCTGGCACGACACCGGCGGCCGGCCCGACATCGGGCGCGGCTGGCACGAACCGGGCGGGGGTGAAGGGGGCGAGCAGCGGGTCCGGCGTGCCCGTGACGACCAGATCGGCGATCAGGTCGGCGGTGACGGGGGTGAGCACGATGCCGTGCCGGTGGTGCCCGGTCGCGGCGAGCACGCCCGGCCGGCCCGGCAGCGGCCCGAGGATCGGGGCGTTGTCCGGGGTGCCGGGGCGCAGGCCGGCGAGCGTCTCGACCAGGTCGTACTCGGCCAGTTCCGGCAGCAGGTCGACGGCGGCGCGGAGCAGGCGCAGCACCGCGCCGGCGGAGACGTCGGTGTCGGTGCGCTCCTCGACGGTCGCACCCACCACCACCTCCCCGTCCTCGCGGGGCACGAGATAGACGTGCTCGCCGTCGGCGTACCCCCGGATGACGTGCCGGAAGCCCGGCGCGACGCCGCCGGGCGCGCGGAGCCGCAGCACCTGCCCCTTCACCGGCCGCACCGGCAGCCCGGTCAGGGCCGCCGCGCCGCAACCGGCCGCGACGACCGTGACGCGCGCGTCCACGTCGGCCAGCCGCCGCACGGCGGTCGGCGCCAGCGTGGCGCCGGCCCGCTCGGCGGCGGTGCGCAGCGCCGGCACGAGCCGGCGCGGGTCGACCTGGTGGTCGGTGGCGGCGAGCGCGCCGCCG
>NZ_JBSGDY010000352.1:0-1991 GCF_053602615.1 Micromonospora sp. NPDC004336 | reverse complement strand
GGGGCCCGGCGGCCGGGGCGTCACCGGCGGGGCTCGGCCCCGCCCGCGACGGCCGTCACTTCGGCGGGGGAGCCACCAGGCACACCGCCGGCGTCGAGGCGTTGCCGGCGTCGTCCACGCCGACGATCAGCGCGTCGCCGCGCAACGTCACCTTGTAGTCGATGTCGCCGGTGCCGTCCTTCACCCGCGACTGCGCCCCCGGCGCCTGCACCAGCTTGATCTTGGTGCCGGCCGGGAACGGCCCGAACCGCACGCTCGGGTCCGCCGCGTCCCCGATGAACACCTCCACCGCCGTGTCCACCACGTCCGTCGACGTCAGCTGGTAGAAGCCGTCCGGGTTGTACGAGCCGGGGATGTTGTCGCCGCTCGGGTTGTTCGTCGGCACGCACGCCGTCGCCGGGGGCGTCGTGTCGACCACCCGCATCACCGCGGTGTCGCTGCCGGTGTTGCCGGCCGCGTCGGTGGCGGTGCACGTCACCGTCGTCGCCCCCAGCGGGAACGTCGAGCCGGGCGGCGGCACGCACGCCGGGGTCAGCGGACCGTCGACGTTGTCGGTCGCCGTGGCCGGGTAGTCGATCACCGCGCCGGCCGGGCTCGTCGCCTCCACCGTCCGGTCGTCGACGACCACCGTCGGCGGGGTGACGTCGTTGACCCGCACGCGGATCTGCTGCGTGAACGCCGGCCCGCCGGACAGGCCGTTGAGCCGGAACTCCACCGTGCAGGTCAGCTCCGCGCCCTGCGCCGCGTCACCGGCCACCGTGATCGTCTCGGCGAACGGCACGTCGGTGCCCGACTGCTGCGTACGCGACGGCGCGTCGAAGCCCACCGACAGGCCGGCGTCGCACGAGGTCACCGTCGGGGTGACCGTGACGTCCAGGTCCCGCAGGCCCGCCAGGATGGCGGCGGTCACCGTGTCCGGGGAGCTGCCCACCAGCTGCCCGCCGGTGGCCGACACCACCGCGGTGGCCTGCCCCGTGGCGTCCAGGCCGCCATCGCCGCCGCTGACGTCCACCGCCAGCAGCCGCGCCTCGTCGGCCTGCAACGCCGCCGTCGCCTGCGCCAGGGTGCGCCCGTTGCTCGGGTCGTGGCTCGGCGCGTCACCGACCAGCACCACGATCCGGCTGCTGCCCGAGCGGTAGGCGACCGCCCCCTCGGAGACCTCGACCAGCGCGTTCACCCACGCCTCCGGGGTGTCCCCGCCGCCGTCGGCGGCCAGCCCGTCGACCGCGTCCTGCAGCGCCGACGCGTCGTCGGTCAGGTTCTGCCGCACCCGGAACAGCTCCGCGCCGTCCCCGGTGTCCCGGTAGGAGGCCACCGCGAACTGCGCCGACGGCTGTGCGGCACGCACGTCGGTGATGACCTGCTGCAGATTGGTCCGCACGTTGGCGATCGCCCCGCCCATGCTGCCGGTCGTGTCGACCAGCAACACCACGTCGGGCTTCGGCGGGATCGGCGGGGTGGACACCACCTTGCTGACGCCGATGGTCGTGCCCGGGTCGGCGTCGCGGTCCACGAGGGCCGGACTCACCCCGGGCGCCGCCACCGCGGGGGTGGCCAGCGCCATCACCACCGCCGTCACGCCGGCGAGCACACTCACCGTCCGTGTTCGTCGCCGGGGCACTGCTGCTGTTGCCATGCGTTGCTCCTTCAGCTCCGCCGCGCGCCGGACGCGCGACCTCTGCCGGGAGACGCTAGGGCCGGGACCGGCCCTGCCCGGTCCGACACCAGCACGGCGCAGCGTCGGGTTCCCGACCCGAAACGGCAGCCACACATGCAGGCGAAACACTTCTCACGTCCGTGCTCCGCCGGTCGTCCGGGCCGCGCCGACGACCGGCCGCGCCACCCGGCCCGCCCGGCTCGACCGCCACGGCAACACGGCCAGCGACGGCCGGCGCGCCGGAGGGGTGCCGGTAACAGCCAAATGGACACGAAAGAGTACAAGACAAAGTCCGCTAATCGGGTGTAGCCCAGCAGCGCGTAGAGCCGCACCG
>NZ_JBSGDY010000351.1:0-2038 GCF_053602615.1 Micromonospora sp. NPDC004336 | reverse complement strand
GATCGGCCGCTGGTGCCGGCGGGCGACGGCTTGCTGCTGCCGCTCTCCGCCGGGTCGCCCGCCGCGCTGCGGGCCCTCGCCGGCCGCTACGCCGAGCACCTCGACCGGCACCCGGAGCTGCCCGCGCCGGCGGTCTGCGCCGCCGCGGCCCGGTTCCGCGCCCCGCTGCGGCACCGGCTGGCTGTGACCGGCGCCGACCGGGCGGAGCTGCGCCACCACCTCGACCGGTACGCCCGGGGCCAGGCCGACGACCCGGTCTCCGGCGAGGTTCGCGACGCGCCCCGGATCGCCTTCGTCTTCCCCGGGCAGGGCTGCCAGTACCCGGGCATGGGCCGGGAGTTGTACGACACCGAGCCGGTGTTTCGCGCCGCCCTGCGCGAGTGCGCCGACATCCTCGGCGAACACCTGGGCGACGACCTGGTCCGGGTGCTGCACGACGGCGGTGAGCTGCTGCACCGGACCGGCTGGACCCAGCCGGCCGTGGTCGCCGTCGAGTACGCCCTCGCCCGGCTCTGGGGCTCGTGGGGCCTGGAGCCGGCGGTCGTCCTCGGCCACAGCGTCGGCGAGTACGCGGCCGCCTGCGTGGCCGGCGTGCTGCCGATCGACGAGGCGCTCCGGCTGGTGGCGGTACGCGCCCGCCTGATGGACGCGCTGCCCGCCGGTGGCCGGATGCTCGCCGTCGCGGCGGACGGGGCGGCCACCGAGGCCGTGCTGGCCGGGCACCCCGCGGTCTGGGTGGCGGCGTACAACGGCCCCGCCGAGACCGTCGTCTCCGGCCCGGCCGACGCCGTCGAGGGCGTGGCGCGGGCCCTGGCCGAGGCCGGCGTCCGGCACCGCGACCTGCGGGTGTCGCACGCGTTCCACTCGGCGTTGATGGATCCGGTGCGCGCCGGGCTCACCGCCGAGGCGGCCCGCCTGCGGCCCGCCGAGCCGCGCGTGGACCTGGTCTCCACCGTGACGGGGCGGCCGCTCGACGGGCCGATGGACGCCGACTACTGGTGGCGCAACGCCCGCGAGCCGGTCCGCTTCGCCGAGGCCCTGGGCCGCCTCGGCGGGCTGGGCTGCGGGCTGGTGCTGGAGCTGGGCCCCGACCCGGTGCTCGGCACGCTCGCCCGACGCGGGGCGCTCGTGCCGCCGGGCGCCCGGTGGGTGCCGGCGATGCGCCGGGGCCGCCGCGACGGCGCCGTCACCCGGGACGCGCTGGGCGCCGCCTTCTGCGCGGGCGCGCCGGTGGCCTGGGACCGGGTGCACCCGGACGCCCGGCGGGTGCCGCTGCCGACGTACCCGTTCCAGCGTCGCCGCTTCTGGCGCGACACCCGCGCCGGTGCCACCCGGCCCGCCGACACCGGCCCGCTCGGGGAGCGGCTGCGCTCGCCCGCCCTGACCGGCAGCGTCTTCGAGCAGGTGGTCGGCCCCGAGCTGCCGGAGCGGCTGACCGACCACGGCCTCTTCGGCGCGACCGTCGTCTCGGCCGCCAACCATCTCGCCGCGATCCTCGCCGCGACCGCCGCCGACGGGGAGCCGACCGTCGAGGTCGCCGACGTGACCTTCCCCGAACCGCTCACCCTGACCGAGGGCGAGCAGGTGCGGGTGCAGGTGCTGCTGGGCGCCCCGGACGGCGGCGCGCGGAGCGCCGAGGTGGTCAGCGCGGCCGGTACCGACCCGACCCGGTGGCGGGTGCACGCCACCGGCACCGTGCGGCCGGCCGGCCCGGCGCCGGCCCCGGCGGACCGCCCCCGCGACACCGCCGGCACGGAGGTGGCGGACCTGGAGGACCGGATGCGGGCCGCCGGCTACCGGCTGGGCCCCCGCTACCGCTGGCTGGAGTCGGTCGTACGGCACGGCGACGAGGCCGACGCCACCCTGCGCCGCCCGCGCGCGGTGCCAACCTCCACCCGACCGGAACCCGGCCTGCTCGACTCCTGCCTGCGCCTGGTGCTGGCCCGGGCCATCGTGACCGAGACGTAGCGCGGGTCGGGCTCCCCGTCGATGCGCAGCGGCTCCACGGCCAGCTCGCCGACGAGCGCCCGGGCCGCCA
>NZ_JBSGDY010000350.1:0-2039 GCF_053602615.1 Micromonospora sp. NPDC004336 | reverse complement strand
TACCCATGATCCTCACCCTCCGCGCCCTCGGCATCGGCGACCTCACCACCGCCACCCCCGCCCTCCGCGCCCTCCGCACCACCCACCCCCACGAACAACTCGCCCTCGCCGCACCCCACTGGCTCACCCCACTTGTCCACCTCATCGGCGGCATCGACACCCTCATCGACACCCCCACCCTCGGCCACCTCCCCTGGACCGGCCCACCGCCCCGCCTCGCCGTCAACCTCCACGGCCGCGGCCCTCAGTCCCACCGCACGCTCGCCCAGACCCGACCCGACCGACTCCTCGCCTACACCAACCCCGACGCCCACCACCACGACGGACCCGACTGGAACGACAACGAACACGAAGTGCACCGCTGGTGCCGACTACTCCGCTGGTACGACATCCCCACCGACCCCACCGACCTCGCCCTGCACCGGCCACCGGCGGGGGACACCCCGACCGGGCTCACCCTGCTGCACCCCGGCACCAAGATCATGGCCAAGCGCTGGCCGGTGGAGCGTTTCGCCGCGCTGGCCCGGGAACTGACCCGCCGGGGGCACCGGGTGGTCCTCACGGGCAGCGCGGACGAGCGCGTCCTCGCCGAGCGCGTCGCGTACGAGGCGGGGCTGCCCGGCGACCGGGTGCTCGCCGGCCGGACGGGGCTGGCCGGGCTGGCGGCCCTGGTCGCGTACGCCCGGCTGGTGGTCTGCGCGGACACCGGCGTGGCGCACCTGGCCACCGGCTTCGGCACCGCCTCGGTGGTGCTCTTCGGCCCGGTGTCGCCGGCGCTGTGGGGCCCGCCGCCGGACCGCCCCCGGCACCGGGCGCTGTGGGCCGGCCCACGGGATTGGCCGAGGTGGGACGGGGTAGGAACCCACCCGACGTTGACGGCCATCGGGGTGGAGCAGGTGGTGGCCGCCGTGGACGAGGCGGAACGGGCGGTGCGGGTCTCCGGTGCGGTTGCGGCGTAGCGATCCGGGCAGGCCGGGGTACGGGCGACGCCGGCGCGGGAAGGGCTGGCTCTTCCTCGACCCGGCCGGCGAGCCGGTCCGCGACCCGGACGAGCTGGGCCGGCTGCGCGAGCTGGTGATCCCGCCCGCGTGGCGGGACGTGTGGATCTGTCCGCACCCGAACGGGCACATCCAGGCCACCGGCGTGGACGCGGCCGGCCGCAAGCAGTACCTCTACCACCCCGAGTGGCGGCGCAAGCGCGACGAGGCGAAGTTCGACCACGTGCTGGAGGTGGCCCGCCGGCTGCCGGTGCTGCGCGACCGGGTCGGGCGCGACCTGGCGAGCCGTGGCCTGAACCGCGACCGGGTGCTGGCCACGGTGACCCGGCTGCTGGACATGGGCATGTTCCGCGTCGGCAACGACCAGTACGCCGTCGGCGACGACGCGACCTTCGGGGTGTCGACGCTGCGCCCCGAGCACGCCCGGTCCCGGGGCGGCTGCGTGGTGTTCGAGTTTCCCGCCAAGGGCGGCATCGAACAGGTGCGCCGGATCGAGGACCCGGAGCTGTGCCGGGTGCTGACCAACCTGCGCCGCCGGCGCCGCGCGGCCGACCGGCTGTTCGGCTACTGGGCCGGCGGCGACTGGCGCGACGTGCGCAGCGACGAGGTCAACGACTACCTGCGCGACGCCAGCGGCGGGGAGATGACCGCGAAGGACTTCCGGACCTGGCACGCCACCGTCCTGGCGGCCACCCAGCTCGCGACCACCGGCTCGCCGCGCTCGGCGACCGCGCGCAAGCGGGCCGTCGCGGCGGTGATGCGTGAGGTCGCCGAGCTGCTCGGCAACACCCCGACCGTGGCGCGTACGTCCTACGTCGACCCGCGCGTGGTCGACCTCTACCACGACGGTGTGGTGGTCCCGGTGGACGGGCGGGCCTCCCGCGAGCAGGCCGAGCGGGTCGTGCTGGAGTTGCTGGAGGACGCCTGACCGGCCCCGTCGGCGGTCCTGGGGGAGAGTGCGACGGGGCCGGGGTCCGGGACGTCTCAGGGCGGTCACCGGGCGGCCGCCCGCCGCCTCTGCGGGCGGCGGGCGCCTCGCCA
>NZ_JBSGDY010000349.1:0-2088 GCF_053602615.1 Micromonospora sp. NPDC004336 | reverse complement strand
GGGGTCGGCCGGGCGGTGCGGCGTCCGGGGCGCTCACCCGGCCGGGGCGCACGGCCGGTGGCGTCGCGGTCGCCGCGCCCGATCGGGGTGGTGGCCGTCCGGCGGTGCGCCTTCCAGGGGTGTCGGTGGCCCGGTTACGGCGCCCAGTCCGGGTCGCGGCCGAAGGCGGCCACGAGCCGGTCCTGCCGGTCGGCCTCCGCCGGCAGGTCGACCTCCGGCCGGACCAGCCCGCCCCGCCGGTAGTCGTCGACGCGCCGGCCGAACCAGCGGGCGCACTCGGCGACGGCGTCCGCGTCCAGCCGGGGGTCCGCGCCGATCGCCACGGCCAGGTCCCACCCGTGGATCAGGTGCTCCGCGGTGAGCTGGCGCAGGTACTCGTCCGCCGGGGTCTCGCCGGCGGAGAGCGCGACGGTGCGGTCCAGCGCCCCGGGGTGGGTGAAGGCCAGCTCCGCCTGTGCCGCCGCCTCCCGGGCCGCGCCGACCGGGTCCGGGCCGAGCAGGTCGCCCTCGTAGCGGTCGCCGACGTCCGCGATCGTCCGGCCGGCGAGCAGCGGAACGCTCCAGCGGTCCTCGCCGACGACGTGGTTGACCAGCGTCCGGACGTCCCAGTCGGGGCAGGGGGTCGGGTCCGACCACTGCCCGGGCCCGACCAGTTCCACCCGCTCGGTGAACTCGGCCAGGCTGCGGCGGTACGTCTCCAGCGGGTCCATGCCGACGATTGTTCCGGCTGGCGTCCCCCCGCCGAGCCGTTTTGCCGGTCCGCGCCGAGCCGTTCCGCCGTCCGGGCCCGGGCCGCCGGACCGGCGGGGCGCAGGTCGTCACACCGGCTGGGCGCGCTGTCCGCCGTCCGGGTCGGGCCGCCCGTCCGGGCCGCCGCGGCGGCCCTCGCGGGTCGGATCAGTCGAGCTGCTCCGGGTCCAGCCCCAGCTCGCGGGCGGTGACCAGGCGGACCCACTCGGCGAACTGGCGGCGGGAGATGACCCGGTCGTGCACCGCGAGCTGCACGGCCAGGCCGTCCATCACGGCGCTGATCCGCCACGCGGCGCCCGCCGGGTCGGCGCACTCGAAGGTGCCGTCGCGGACCCCCTGCGAGATCACCGCCGCCAGGTCCTCCCGCCAGCGCAGGTCGAGCCGGCGGGAGACCTTCTCCAGCTCCGGCGTACGCAGCGACTCCGCCCAGCCGTCGATCCACATCGCCCAGGACGTGGCCCGGCCGGCCGGGGTGTAGAGCTTCACGATCCGGCGCAGCTTGGTCAGGGGCGGGGCGCTGGACCGCATCACCGCGTCCAGCCGGGCCAGGTCCTGCTCAACTGCGTACGCGAACGCCTGCGCGAGCAGCCGGTCCTTCGTGGCGAAGTGGTAGAAGACCAGCGCCTGGCTCACCCCGGCCGCCTGCGCCACGTCGGCCGTGCGCGTGTTGGCAAGGCCGCGTTCCACGATCACGTCGCAGGCGGTGCGCAGCAGGGCATCCAGGCGGATCTCGGCCGCACGTCTCGTCACTTCGTTACCGTAGCCCATCATCTTGAACACAGGCAGTCACCGATCACGGCCGGGCCGCCCTCCAAAGAGTCGGAAGCCGGACAGTTTCGACCGGTTCCGGGCGTTCCTGCGGGGCGCGCGGTCCCCGTCCGGCGTCGACGCGGGAGGGGCGCGTCGTCACAACCCAGTCTCCTAGGAAGCTCAGGCGCGGGGCGGTCCGCCACCCCTGGACGCGCCGACCGTCACCCCGATTTGGCAACCGCTCGCCGGCTCGGCTAAAGTTCTCACCCGTCACCGGTTAACGCCGGAGACAAGCGGACGTAGCGCAGCTGGTAGCGCATCACCTTGCCAAGGTGAGGGTCGCGGGTTCGAATCCCGTCGTCCGCTCGGAGATGCCGCCACGCATGACGGGGGCAACCTCGGTGGGGTGGCCGAGAGGCGAGGCAACGGCCTGCAAAGCCGTGTACGCGGGTTCAAATCCCGTCCCCACCTCGGTAACAGACGAGGGCGATTGGCGCAGTGGGAGCGCGCTTCCTTGACACGGAAGAGGTCACTGGTTCAAACCCAGTATCGCCCACCAGCACGAAGGCCCGTCACCTGATGGTGACG
>NZ_JBSGDY010000348.1:0-2111 GCF_053602615.1 Micromonospora sp. NPDC004336 | reverse complement strand
GCCGACCCAGCATCCCGTTCAGGGTGACCGCCAGCCGGTGGATCTCGTCCTGCGACGCCGGTACGGGCAGCCGGCCGCGTACGGCCGGATCAGGCCGCGCGATACGCGTTCCAGGCGGTCAGCATGCGGCTGGCCTGCCCGGCGGTGAACTGGTACATGCACGAGTCGTAGGTGTAGTCCATGAAGTTGGTGATCGGGTCGGCGCCCGGGGCGGTGCAGGTGTCCCGCCCGGTCGGGCACTGGTAGGCCGGGGAGGCCTCGGCGGCGGTGTCGCTGACGCTGTCGCCCGAGCCGGAGCAGCCCCCCTGGAAGGTGTGGTAGAGGTTCAGCCAGTGGCCGACCTCGTGGGTGCCGGTGTCGCCCTGGTTGTAGTTGGTGGCCGTGCCGCCCGGCAGCGACTCGCTCAGCACGACGACGCCGTCCATGCTGCTCAGCTTGCGGGTCGGGAAGGTGGCCCAGCCGAGCAGGCTGTCGCTCAGCTCGCCCAGGTAGACGTTGAGCATGTTCTTGCCGCCCTCACGCAGGGAGGTCTTCATCGACCGCTCCGCCGAGGAGCCCTGCACGATCGGGTACCAGGACGGGTTCGTCACCCGGTTGATCTTCGTGAGCTGGAAGCTGAACGCGGTGGCCGCGCCGCCGGTCGCCCCGCTGTAGGACTGGTTCAGCACATTGATCTGCGAGGTGATCATCGAGTCCGGGATGTTGCCGCCGGCCCGGGTGCTGTCCTCCTGGATCACGTGCACGACCACGGGAATGGTCACGGTGGCCATCGTGGAGGCGCCGGCGCCCGTACGGAATCGCGCCCGCTCGCGCAGGGCGGCGGCCAGGTCGGCCTCGCGCTCACGGGTCTCCGCGAGGGTCAGCTCGTTGGGCTCGTGCTTGGCGCCGCCGCCCGGCCTGATCCGGGCGTCCGAGTGGACGTCGGCCGGCTCGACACAGACCTCGCTCGGGGCGGCGGAGAAGGCCGACGCGGCCGGGACGACGCCCACCGCCGCGGTGCTGAGCAGCAGCGCGAGGGTCGTCGACGCGACGCCGGCCGTACGCCGGGTCAGCAGGTTGGGACGGAGTCCCATGGGCCCACCTCTTTCTGGCGACGCGACAGGGGGTATGTCACGCCGTGGCTGAGAACGTTGGGCAGACGTTACAACCGATTGAAGAATTTGAGAACGCCCATATGTTGCCGTGGCGAAACTTTTTCCTGGCGAGGGGCCGATGATGATCGACATCGGGTGATGGCCCGGTGTCCCACGGTGCCGGTGACGCTCCCCGCGACCCCGATCTTCGGTTGTACCGGTCGCCACCTCGGCCGCACGTGCACGGCGCGGGCCGAGCGCGCCCGGGCGCCCGTCGGGAGGTGGGCGCGCTGCCGGAGGGGGGACCTGGGTGCACCGGCGTGACGACTCAGGTACAGTGGTGCCGCCTGCGGGTGTAGTTCAATGGCAGAACATCAGCTTCCCAAGCTGACAGTGCGGGTTCGATTCCCGTCACCCGCTCCAACGTGAGGCCCCAGCTCAGGACCGGTTTCCTGGCTGGGGCCTCGATCGTTGCTACCGCTTCCTGCGCTGGCCGTGCCCGCTACGTGCCCGACCACGGCCCTTCTTGATCTGCTCGCTGAGGCCGTCAGCGATGTGCTCGTCACGCTCCTTGGCGATTTCTGTACGTCTTCAAGGCGGCCCCGAACGGGCCGCACGCGTCGCCGCCTGTGCGCGTGCCGGCCGCTGCCGCTGTCGCTCTGCGGCCGTCACCCCTGATGCCCGGCGGCTGGCGCGGAGAGCGGGGAGCCCGGTGGGCCGCCGCAGACGACAGGATCGTTGACCGGGGTGTGGTGGGCCGGCAGCCGGCCGGGCCGCGCGGCCAGAAGCCCGCGCGGCGTAGGGGAGCGCACGCCGACCACGTCGGCGAGATGACGACGGTCGCGGGGTTGCGGTTTAGAGCGCCTCCGGCGGGGGCGCAACGGCTCCAGGATGGACGAAGATCGTCGGCAGCCGCCGGGTCCGTGGGTGGTTGCGGTAGGCCATCCCGCCTGCCATCGACCCGGGCAAGCCGAGCAGACCACCGCCCGACCCGCCAGCGTCCGAACCTGCTCGACGTGGCGGGCCGGGCGGCGGCCC
>NZ_JBSGDY010000347.1:0-2129 GCF_053602615.1 Micromonospora sp. NPDC004336 | reverse complement strand
CCGACCGCGACCCGGCCGTCCGGGGGCGGCGTCGCGGTCAGGCCGGCGCCGGTGACCAGGTCGACGAAGCGCCGGCCGGGGCGCGGCTCGGTGACGAGCCACGGCCCGTCGTGGTCGCCGCCGCGGTTGGCCACCGTCCACAGCGGCACGCCCTGGTGCGTCCAGCGGGACGCGTACACCCGGCCCTCGCCCGGGTGGTCGGCGAGCGGAACCCAGTCCTCGGCGCGCAGCCACGCGGCGTGGCTGCCCTGGATCCGGCGCATCGCCCGCAGCACCGCCCGGTCGCGGTCGTTCCAGCCGACCCAGACCCCGAAGACGCTCTCCCAGACCAGCACCCCGACCCCGTTGAGCCAGGCGGAGTGCAGCTCGTCGAGGTGGTCGCGGTGCCAGCGGCGGGTGTGGTGCAGCACGTGCCGCCGCTCGAACCACTTGGCCCGCAGCACGCCGGGCACCTCGGAGTCGGCGAACCACTGCGCCCAGGACATCGCGTGGTCGGCGATCCGGGCCAGCGGCACCCGGCTCTCGCCCTCCAGCACCATGCCGGGCCGGACGGCGTCCAGCTCGCGGCGCAGCTCGTCGGCGCCCTCCTTGAGCGTGTCCAGGAAGACGCCGTCGACGCCGAGCCTGCCGGCCAGCGCGGCGACCTCCCGCGCGTCCGCGCCGGCCTCCCGCCGGGTGCCGGTGTCCCACGGGTTGTAGTCGACGAACACCCGCACCCCACGGGCCTGGAACGCGCGCACCACCTCCGGCAGCTCGGGCACGTCCCGGTACCAGTCGAACTGGTTGCGCTCGTCCAACCCGATCACCGGGTACGCGTGCCAGAGCACCACGCCGTCGAAGCCACCGAAGTCACGGTCGGCCGCGTCGAGGAACTCCTCGACGGTGAAGACGCCGCGCTCGTGGTCGTAGAGCGTCTCGTCCCAGAGCCAGGCGAGGCAGACGCTGAAGCAGTCCAGCGGGATCTCGTCGTAGTGCGCGCCGGTGTAGCCCAGCCTGGCCCGCGCGTCGACCCGCCAGCGGGTGAGCTGCTCGCGCCAGGCCGGCCAGTGCGTCGGGTCGTCCGGCGCCGCGAAGATCTTCGCCTCGTCCAGCGCGGTCAGGTCGGCGTGCCCACCGAGCGGCACGTCGGTGGGCCGGTCGATCGGCCGAGGCACGTACGGGTTGAAACTCACGGCGTCACCTCTGTTCGCGACTGCGGGGCTCGCAAAACCGGCTCACTCCTCGCGCTCACGGCGTCACCTCTGTTCGCGACTGCGGGGCTCGCAAAACCGGCTCACTCCTCGCGCTCACGGCGTCACCTCTGTTCGCGACTGCGGGGCTCGCAAAACCGGCTCACTCCTCGCGCTCACGGCATCCCCTGGTATGTGGCGGCGTACAGGGCCTCGATGGCGGCCCGCTCGGGCAGCGCGGTCGACGCGCCGGGGCGCTGGGCGCAGGCCGCGCCGGCGGCGCACGCCCAGCGCAGGACGGCGCTGACCGTGTCGGCGTCGACCGCGCCGCCGCGTTCGGCCCAGCCCACGGCGAAGGCGCCGGTGAAGGCGTCGCCGGCGGCGGTGGTGTCCACCGCCTCGATGCGCGGCGCGGCGATCTCCAGCCGCACGCCGCCGCGGTCGGCGTACGTGGCGCCCCGCGCGCCGAGCGTCAGCACCGCCCGGGGCACCCGCTCCAACAGCGCGTCGAGCAGGACGCGCGGCTCGTCGGAGTCCGTCGCCGCGACGACGGCCGCCTCGTGTTCGTTGACCACCAGCACGTCGACCAGCTCCAGCAGCTCCGCCGGCAGCGCCGCGGCCGGCGCGGCGTTGAGCACGACGGTGGTGCCCCCGGCCCGGGCCCGGCCGGCCGCCGCCACCACGGTCGGCAGCGGCACCTCCAGTTGCAGCAGCAGCACGTCCGCCGCGCCGATGGCCGCCGCGTCGGCGGCGTCCAGGTCGGTCAGGGCGGCGTTCGCGCCGGGCGCGACGAGGATGAAGTTCTCCGCCGCCCGGTCCACCGCGATCAGCGCGACCCCCGAGGGGCCGGGGACGGTACGCAGGCCGGAGACGTCCACCCCGGCGTCGACCAGGTTGTCCCGCATGCACGTCCTCCTCGCCGAGGCTGGGCAGGACGTCGGCGACGTAGGCGAGGTAGGG
>NZ_JBSGDY010000346.1:0-2150 GCF_053602615.1 Micromonospora sp. NPDC004336 | reverse complement strand
TCAGGTCGGGGTTGTGCACCGAGACGCCGGCCGGCGGCTGGTTGTCGCCCGCCGTCACGTCGCCCGGGCCCTGCTGTCCAGGGCCCGCACTAGCGCGGCGGTGCCGGCCAGCGCGGCGGTCCCGGTCGCCCCGGCCCCCACCGCCAGCAGCGAGACCACGGCCGACGGGCTGCTCCCGGCGGGCAGCGCCCCGGCGACCTCGCCCGGGTCGCCGCCCACGGTCACGAGCAGCGGGTCCAGGTCCGCCGCCCGCAGCGCGGCCAGCACGGTCGCGGTGTCGGTCCCGGCCTCGGCGACCACCAGGCAGGGGCCGGCCGGCGCGGCGCCGGCGGGCGGCGGGTCGACGCGTACCCAGCCGGTGCGGTAGCGCAGGCCGTCCAGCTCGGCACCGCGCCGCCGACGGTCCCGGTAGGCCGCGAGGGCGGGCAGCAGCGCCGTCAGCGATTCCGGCCGGTCGGTGTCGAGGCCGAGCACGGTGGCCAGCGCGGCGGGGCGCTCGGACTCCACGGCGGCCCAGAACTCGTCGTCCCCGGCCGCCTCGGCCGGCCGACGCAGGTCGACCGCGGGCGGGTCCGGCCAGTACCGCTCGTGGTGGAAGGCGTAGGTGGGCAGCTCGATCCGGGCGGCGTCGGTGCCGGCGAACAGGGCGGGCCAGTCGACGCCGGCTCCCCGCAGGTCGACGGCGGCGACCGCGCCGAGCAGGGTGGCCGGCTCCGGCTGGTCGCGGCGGCCGACGCACGCGAAGGCCGCCGGGTCGGCGTCGGGCAGGCACTCCCGGGCCATCGCGGTCAGCGCCCCGTCGGGGCCGAGTTCCAGGAACGTCGCCGTCCCGGCGGCGGCGAGGGTGGCCACCGCGTCGTGGAAGCGGACGGTGTCCCGGACGTGGTCGACCCAGTAGCCCGGGTCGGTGGCCTCGGCGGCGGTCAGCGGGGCGCCCGTGCGGTCGGAGACGACCGGCAGGACGGGCGGGTGCCAGGTGACCTTCTCCGCGACGACGCGGAAGTCGGCAAGCAAGGCGTCCATCCGGGCGGAGTGGAAGGCGTGGCTGACGCGCAGCCGGCGGGTCCGTCGGCCCTGGGCGGCCAGCCGCTCGCCGGCGGCCAGGACGGCGTCCTCGTCGCCGGAGAGCACCACCGACGACGGGCCGTTCACGGCGGCGAGCGCGACCCGGTCGCCGAGCAGCGGGGTCACCTCCGCCTCGGACGCCCCGACCGCCAGCATGGCCCCGCCGGCCGGCAGGGCCTGCATCAGCCGGCCCCGGGCGGCCACCAGGGCCGCCGCGTCGGCCAGCGACAGCACGCCGGCGACGTGCGCGGCGGCCAGCCCGCCGACCGAGTGGCCGAGCAGGTGCTGCGGGCGCAGCCCCCACGCGGTGACCAGCCGGTAGGCGGCCACCTCGTACGCGAACAGCGCCGGCTGGGTGAACTCGGTGCGGTCCAGCAGCTCCGCCTCCGGCGAGCCGGCCTCGGCGAGGACCACCTCCCGCAGCGGGCGGCTCAGGTGCCGGTCCAGCTCGGCGGCCACCTCGTCGAAGGCGGCCGCGAACACGGGGTACCGGCGGCGCAGCTCGGCGCCCATGCCGGGGCGTTGCGCGCCCTGACCGGTGAAGAGGAACGCCACCTTGCCGGCGGAACGGGCCACGCCGCGCACCACGCCGGGCGCGGGCCGGTCCTCGGCGACCGCGCGCAGGCCGGCCAGCAGGGCGTCGGGGTCGTCGCCGGTCACCGCGGCCCGGTGCGGCAGCGCCGCCCGGGTGGTGACCAGCGAGTACGCCACGTCGGCCGGCGCCAGGTCGGGGTGCGCGGCGAGGTGGTCCAGCAGCCGGCGGGCCTGCCCGGCCAGGGCCGCCGCGGAGCGGGCCGAGACGAGCCACGGGGCGGGCGGGGCGGGCGGGCCGGCGGGCCGGGCGGCACCGGCGTCCGCGTCGGCGGCCTGCTCGATGATGACGTGCGCGTTGGTGCCGCTGATGCCGAACGCGGACACCCCGGCCCGGCGCGGCTGCCCGGTGGCCGGCCAGGGCCGCGCCCCGGTCAGCAGGGACACCGCCCCGGCGTTCCAGTCGACGTGCGGGGTGGGCTCGTCGACGTGCAGGGTGGGCGGCAGCACCCCGTGCCGCATCGCCAGGACCATCTTCATCACCCCGGCGACGC
>NZ_JBSGDY010000345.1:0-2152 GCF_053602615.1 Micromonospora sp. NPDC004336 | reverse complement strand
TGCTGCTCGGCTCGATCAAGTCGAACATCGGCCACACCCAGGCCGCCGCCGGCGTCGCCGGGGTGATCAAGATGGTGGAGGCGATGCGGCACGGGATCGTGCCGGCCACCCTGCACGTCGACGCGCCCACCCCGCACGTGGACTGGGCCGCCGGCGCGGTCACCCTGGTCACCGAGCCCACGCCGTGGCCGGCCGTGGACCGGCCGCGCCGGGCCGCCGTCTCGTCGTTCGGCATGAGCGGCACCAACACCCACCTCATCATCGAACAGCCCGAGCCGGCCGGCGCCGAGACCGACCGCCCGGAGATGCCCGCGCCCGCGCCGGTGCTGCTCACCGGCCGCACCCGTACCGCGCTGCGCCGCCAGGCCGAGCGCTGGTCCCGGTACGTCGCCGACGACGCCCACCTGCGGCCGGCCGACGTCGCCTGGACCTCGGCGGTGTCCCGCTCGCCCCTGGAGCACCGGGCGGTCGTGCTCGCCGACGACCGCGACGGCCTGCTCGCCGCCCTGCACGCCCTCGCCGACGACCGGCCCGCCCCCGGCCTGGTCACCGGTGCCGCCGCCGAACGCGGCGGGGTCGCATTCCTCTTCTCCGGCCAGGGCGCGCAGCGCGCCGGCGCCGGCCGGGAGCTGTACGCGGCGTACCCGGCCTTCGCGGCGGCGCTCGACGAGGTCTGCGCCTACCTCGACCACCGGCTGCCCCGGCCGCTGAAGCCGCTGCTGTTCGCCGAGCCCGGCACCGACGAGGCGGCGCTGCTCGACCAGACCGTCTTCGCCCAGGCCGCGCTCTTCGCCGTCGAGGTGGCGCTGCACCGGCTGCTCGGCTCCTGGGGGCTGGCCCCCGACCTGGTGGCCGGGCACTCCGTCGGCGAGCTGACCGCCGCCCACGTGGCCGGCGTGCTCACCCTCGACGACGCCTGCGCCCTCGTCGCCGCCCGGGGCCGGCTCATGCAGGCCCTGCCCGCCGGCGGGGCGATGCTGGCCGTCGCCGCCGCCGAGGCCCGCGTCGCCGAGTCGATCGCCGGGCTGACCGACCGGGTCGCCGTCGCCGCCGTCAACGGCCCCGCCGCCGTCGTCCTCTCCGGCGCCGCGACGGCCATCGACGAGCTGGCGGAACTCTGGACCGGCCGGGGGGTGAAGGTGCGCCGGCTGCGGGTCAGCCACGCCTTCCACAGCCCGCTGATGGAGCCGATGCTCGCCGAGTTCGCCGCCGTCGCCGCCGGCCTCGACCTGCGCGCCCCCGCCCTGCCGGTGGTGTCCAACCTGACCGGCGAGCTGGCCGACCCGGCGCAGCTCACCGACCCGGACTACTGGGTGCGGCACGTCCGGGAGGCGGTCCGCTTCGCCGACGGCGTACGCGCCCTGCGCGCCCACGGCGCCGGCGCCTTCGTCGAGGTCGGCCCCGACGCCGTCCTCACGGCCAGCATCCAGGAGACCCTCGCCGAAGCCGAAGCCGAAGCCGAAGCCGAAGCCGAAGCCGAAGCCGGGGTCCGGGCCGGGGCCGGCGACGTCGCCACCGCCGTGGTCGTGCCGGTGCTGCGACGGGACCGCCCGGACCGCCGCGCCCTGCTCGCCGCCCTCGCCCAGCTCCACGTCGCGGGCACGCCGGTGCGCTGGGCGGACGTCCTCGCCGACCGGCCCGGCCGGCTCGTCGGGCTGCCCACCTACCCGTTCGAGCGGCAGCACTACTGGGTGCCGGCCGAGGCGCCCGCCGAGGCGGCCACCGCCGGCGCCGGCGCGCTCGACCGGCGGTTCTGGGCGGCCGTCGAACGGGCCGACCTCGACGCGCTGCGGGACACCCTCGCCGTGCGGGACGAGGCCGCCGCCGAGTCGCTGCGTACCCTGCTGCCCGTCCTCGCCGACTGGCGGCGGCAGCGGCAGGAACACTCCGTGCTCGACGGCTGGCGGTACCGGGAAGAGTGGCAGGTGGCCCCCGAGCCCGCCCCCGCCCGGCTGGCCGGCACCTGGCTGCTGGCGCTGCCCGCCGGCGGCACCGACGACCCGGCGGCGCGGAGCGTGCGCGCCGCGCTGACCGACGCCGGCGCCGACGTGCTGCCGCTGACCGTCGCGCCGCACGCCGACCGGGCCGGCCTCGCCGCGTCCCTCGCCGGCGCCGACCCCGCCGGGGTCGTCTCCCTGCTCGCCGGCGAGCC
>NZ_JBSGDY010000344.1:0-2192 GCF_053602615.1 Micromonospora sp. NPDC004336 | reverse complement strand
GGGGTCTAACACCTGGGGTCCCCCCCGGGCCCGCAAACCCCCTGGGTGTCCCCCCCCACGCCGGCGGGCTTCCGTCGTCGCCCGGCCGGGCTGCGGCGCGGCGGTGCCGGGAGCCCCACCCCGGCAGGAACCGGTGCAACTGCGCGCGGTCGACCGTGCGGTCAGCGGACGTCGTGGGACTGGAGCCAGAGTTCGAGCAGGCCGAGCTGCCACAGCTTGTTGCTGCCGGCGGCGGCCTGCGCGCGGTCCGGCTCGGCGAGCAGTTCGGCGACGTACTCCGGGCGGAACAGGGCGCGCTCCCGCGCGGCGGGGGCGGCGAGCGCCTCGGTGACGAGTTGCCGGACCGGACCGTCGACGTTGCGCAGCGCCGGCACCGGGAAGTAGCCCTTCGGCCGGTCGACCACCTCGGCCGGCAGTACCTCGCGGGCGATCTCCTTGAGCACGCCCTTGCCGCCGTCGGCGACCTTGTGCCCGGGTGGGCAGGCCGCCGCGAGGGCGACCAGATCCTGGTCCAGGAACGGGGTGCGCACCTCCAGCCCCCACGCCATGCTCATGCTGTCCACCCGCTTCACCGGGTCGTCGGGCAGCATCAGGTGGGTGTCCAGGCGCAGCACCGCGTCCAGCGCGGTGTCCGCCCCCGGCGCGGCCAGGTGCGCGGCGAGCAGCTCGCGGCTGGCGTCGCGGTCGCAGGCGTACGCCGGGCCGACCACCCGGCACAGCTCGGCGTGGTCGCGGTCGAAGAACGCCTCGGCGAAGGCGTCCGTCGCGCCGTCGCGGGGCACCCGCGCCAGCGGCTGGTGGTAGCCGTAGCCGGCGAAGACCTCGTCGGCGCCCTGGCCGGACTGCGCCACCTTGACGTGCCGGGCCACCTGCTCGGACAGCAGGTGGAAGGCGACCACGTCGTGGCTGCCCATCGGCTCGGTCATCGCGTGCACGGTCCGGCGTACGGCCGGGACCAGGTCGTCGTCGGCGAGCCGGATGCGGTGGTGGTCGGTGTCGAACGCGCGCGCCACCTGGTCGGAGTAGTGGAACTCGTCGCCGATCTCGTCGCCGCGGCCGTCGAAGCCGATGCTGAACGTCTGGAGGTGATGCTGCCCGGCCTCGGCGAGCAGCGCCACGATCATGCTGGAGTCGAGGCCGCCGGAGAGCAGCACGCCGACGGGTACGTCGGCGACGAGCCGCCGCCGTACCGCCGTGCGCAGCGCGTCCCCGACCGCGGCCCGCCAGTCCCGCGCGTCCATGCCGTCGTGGGCGGGGTCGCGGACGTAGTCCGGCTGCCAGTAGACGTGCTCGCGGCTGCGCCCGTCCGCCTCGACGACGCGCACGGTGGCCGGTGGGAGCTTGCGCACGCCGCGCAGGACGGTGCGGGGCGCCGGCACGATCGAATGCCAGGACAGGTAGTGGTGCAGGGCCACCGGGTCGATCGCGGTGTCCACGTCGCCGGCGCGCAGCAGCGCCGGCAGGGTGGAGGCGAACCGGAGCCTGCCGGGCGACTCCGCGAGGTAGAGCGGCTTGATCCCGAGCCGGTCCCGGGCCAGCACCAGCCGTCGCCGCTGCCGGTCCACCAGCACGACGGCGAACATGCCGACCAGGTGGTCGACGAAGCGCTCGCCCCACTGCGCGTACGCCACCAGGATCACCTCGGTGTCGCTGGTGGAGTGGAACGTGTGCCCGGCCGCCCGCAGCTCCTCGCGGAGCCGGGGATAGTTGTAGACGCAGCCGTTGAAGACCAGCGCCAGCCCGAGGTCGTCGCGCACCATCGGCTGCGCGCCCGCGTCGGACAGGTCGATGATGGTGAGCCGCCGGTGCCCGAGGGTGACCCAGCCGTCGTCCCACAGGCCCTCGCCGTCCGGGCCGCGGGACCGCATCGCCTCGACCATCCTGGTCACCGCGCCGGCGTCCGGCGTCGACCCGTCGAACCTCGCCTCGCCGCTGATGCCGCACATCGTCAACGACCACCGGATCCCCGGGGCACCGGACCCACCGTCACCACTCCCGTCGGCGTCGCAGGCGGCGGACACCCCGCTGGCGGGGGCCCGGTCCCGTCGGTAGGACGGGCGGCTCGGCTACCCGGCCCCGACGGGATCAAACTTCGGCGCCGACGGTGCCGGCCGGCCCGAGCGGATCAGGCCACGGCGGCGCGCGGCGGGGGAGGGCGGCGCGACGGCCCGCACGGCCGCGGGCGGCGCGCG
>NZ_JBSGDY010000343.1:0-2242 GCF_053602615.1 Micromonospora sp. NPDC004336 | reverse complement strand
GGCGGCACCTGGGCCCGCCGGCTGACCCCGGCCCCGCCGGCCGCGGACGAGAACCCCGCCGGCGACTGGTGGACCGGCGCCGTGCTGGTCACCGGCGGCACCGGCGCGCTCGGCGGCCACGTCACCCGCTGGCTGCTCGATCGGGGTGTCGGGCGGGTGGTCCTGGCCAGCCGCCGGGGCGCCGCCGCCCCCGCCGTGGCGGACCTGCTCGACCGGTACGGCGCCGACGGGCGGGTCACCGCCGCCACCTGCGACGTCACCGACCGGCGGTCCGTGGCGGACCTGGTCGGCTCGCTGCCCGACCTGACCGCCGTCGTGCACGCCGCCGGCACCGACCAGCTCACCCCGCTGACCGACACCACCCTCGACGAGTTCTCCCACGTCGTCGCCGGCAAGGTGCTCGGCGCCCTGCACCTCGACGCCTGCCTCGCCGACCGCGGCCTCGGCGCGTTCGTGATGTTCTCCTCCATCTCCGGCGTGTGGGGCAGCGCGGGCCAGTGCGCGTACGGCGCCGGCAACTCCCTGCTGGACGCCCTGGCCGTCAACCGCCGCGACCGGGGCCTGCCGGCCACCGCCGTGTCCTGGACGGCCTGGGGCGGCGCGCACGGCATGGCCGCCGAGAACGTCGCCACCGAGCAGCTCAACCGGATGGGCCTGCCGCCGATCGACCCGGCGAAGGCGCTCGTCGCCCTCGACCGGGCGCTGCGCCGCCCGACGCCCTGCGTGACCGTCGCCGACGTCGACTGGAGCCGGTTCCACCCCGCGTTCACCGTGGCCCGGCCCAGCCCGTTCCTCGGCGACCTGCCGCAGGTGCGGGCGCTCGTCGCGCGGGAGGAGGCCGCCGCGCCGGCGGACGGCGTCGCCGCGCCGCTGCGCCACCTCGCGGCGCTGCCCGCCGCCGAGCAGGAACGGGAACTGCTGAAGCTGGTCAACGAGCAGACCGCGGCGGTGCTGGGCCACGCCACCCCCGACGAGCTGCGCGGCCGCCCGTTCAAGGACCTCGGCTTCGACTCGCTGACCGCCGTGGACTTCCGTGGGCGGCTGAACGCCGCCACCGGCCTGCGGCTGCCCACCACGCTGGTCTTCGACCACCCGACGCCCGCCGAGCTGGCCGCGCACCTGCGCGAGCTGGTCTCCGGCGTCGCCCCCGCCGCCGCCCCGCAGACCGTCGTCGTCGACGCCGACGAGCCCGTCGCGATCGTCGGCATGGCCTGCCGCTACCCGGGCGGCGTCGACGGGCCGGAGGCGTTCTGGCGGTTGGTCGCCGACGGCGTCGACGCCGTCTCGCCGTTCCCCACCGACCGGGGCTGGGAGATCCCCGAGCCGGCCGAGGGGAGGCACCCGCCGGCGGGCGGCTTCCTCCACGACGTGGCGGACTTCGACCCCGCGTTCTTCGAGATCTCGCCTCGCGAGGCCCTCGCCATGGACCCGCAGCAGCGGCTCACCCTCGAGACGTCCTGGGAGGCGCTGGAACGGGCCGGGGTGGACCCGGCGACGCTGCGCGGCACCCGTACGGGCGTCTTCGTGGGTGCCTCCACCTCCGGCTACGGCACCGGGCTGACCGAGGTCCCCGAGGGCGTCGAGGGCTACCTGATGACCGGCGCCGCGCACAGCGTCATCTCCGGCCGGGTCGCGTACGCCCTCGGGCTGGAGGGACCCGCCGTCACCGTCGACACCGCCTGCTCCTCGTCGCTGGTGGCGCTGCACCTCGCCGGGGCGGCGCTGCGGCGCGGCGAGTGCGACCTGGCGCTGGCCGGCGGCGTGGCGGTGATGGCCACGCCCACGGCGTTCCAGGAGTTCTCCCGCCAGGGCGGCCTCGCCTCCGACGGGCGGTGCAAGTCCTTCGCCGCCACGGCGGACGGCACCGGCTGGTCCGAGGGCGTCGGCATGCTGCTCGTGCAGCGGCTCTCCGACGCCCGGCGGCAGGGCCGCCGCGTCCTCGCCGTCGTACGCGGCTCCGCCGTCAACTCCGACGGCGCGTCGAACGGGCTGACCGCCCCCAACGGCCGCGCCCAGCAGCGGGTGATCCGGCAGGCCCTCGCCGGCGCCCGGCTCGCCGGCACCGACGTGGACGTCGTCGAGGCGCACGGCACCGGCACCGTCCTCGGCGACCCGATCGAGGCGCAGGCCCTGCTGGCGACGTACGGGCAGGACCGGGGCGACGCGGGCCCGCTACTGCTGGGCTCGGTCAAGTCGAACATGGGTCACGCGCAGGCCGCCGCCGGCGTGGCCGGCGTGATCA
>NZ_JBSGDY010000342.1:0-2245 GCF_053602615.1 Micromonospora sp. NPDC004336 | reverse complement strand
CGCCCACGTCACCCACTTCAACCACCTCTTCTGGGACACCGGCACCACCCGCACCACCGTCGTCGACCACGGCATCGTCCCGCCCCGGGTCGAGTGGAGCGGCGAGCTGGAGCGGCTGGCGGTCGTGACCAACGAGCCCGTACGCCGCTGGCGCGTCACCGGCACCGACCTCATGCCGCGCTTCGCGCGGGTCGCGCCGCTGGACGTCTTCGGCATGGGGGTGGCCGGGCTGCCCGACGCGCTCGCCGCGACCGGCGCGACCGGGCTGCCCGTGACCGGGTACGACGACCTGCCGCAGGACCGGATGCACGTCGAGGTCGCCCGGCGGCGGGCGTACCTGCACCTGTGCCGGTGGACGTCGCTGGGGCTGAGCCTGATCGAGGCGATGGCGATGGGCATGCCGGTGATCGCGCTGGCGACCACCGAGGCGGTGGACGCCGTGCCGCCCGACGCCGGGGTGCTCTCCACCCGGGTGGACACCCTCGTCGAGGCGGCCCGGTGGCTGATGACGGACCGCGACGCGGCGTCCCGGCTGGGGGCGCGGGGTCGCGAGGTGGCGAAGGAACGCTTCGGGCTCGACCGCTTCCTGGCGGACTGGGACCGGCTGATCGAGGAGGAAACATGCGCATCGCGATGATCTCGGAGCACGCCAGCCCGCTCGCCGTTCTCGGCGAGGAGGACGCCGGCGGGCAGAACACGCACGTGGCGGAGCTGGCCGCCGCGCTGGTCGGCGAGGGGCACGACGTACGCGTCTACACCCGCCGGGACTCCCCCGCGCTGCCCGACACGGTGCCCACGGCGGAGGGCTACCGGGTGTGCCACGTGCCGGCCGGCCCGGCGCTGCGGGTGCCGAAGGACGAGCTGCTGCCGCACATGGGCGAGTTCGGGCGCTGGCTGGCCGGCCAGTGGCGCGACGGCGGCTGGACGCCGGACGTGGCGCACGCCCACTTCTGGATGAGCGGCCTGGCCACGCTGCACGCCGGCCGGCGCACCGGCGTGCCGGTGGTGCTGACCTACCACGCCCTCGGCACGGTCAAGCGTCGCCACCAGGGCTCGCGGGACACCAGTCCACCAGGCCGGATCGGCTACGAACGGGCCCTGGGACGGGCCGCCGACCGGGTCATCGTGCAGTGCCAGGACGAGGTCGGCGAGCTGGTCCGCCTCGGCGTGCCCCGGTCCCGGATGGCGCTGGTCCCCTCCGGGGTCAACCAGGAGATGTTCCGCCCCGACGGGCCCGCCGCCCCGCGCGACCCCTCCCGCCCCCGGATCATCACCGTCGGCCGGATGGTGGAGCGCAAGGGCTTCCAGGACGTCGTCCGGGCCCTGCCGGCCGTGCCGGACGCGGAGTGCGTGGTGGTCGGCGGCCCGCCGGCCGAGCTGCTTCCCGCCGACGGCTTCGCCCGCCGGCTCCGCGCGCTCGCCGAGTCCTGCGGGGTGGCCGACCGGGTGAAGCTGGTCGGCGCGGTGCCCCGCGAGGAGATGGGCCGCTGGTACCGCTCGGCGGACATCCTGGTGGCCGCCCCCTGGTACGAGCCGTTCGGGCTCACCCCGCTGGAGGGGATGGCGTGCGGCGTGCCGGTGATCGGGTCGAACGTCGGCGGCATCGCCGACACGGTGGTCCACGGGCTGACCGGCGACCTGGTGCCGCCCCGGGACCCCCGGGCGCTGGGCACCGCGATCCGCCGGCTGCTCGCCGACAAGGTGCGCCGCTTCGCGTACGCTACGGCGGCGCTGGACCGGATCCGCAGCCGGTACTCGTGGAAGCGCTGCGCCGAGCAGCTCGGCGCGGTCTACACCGCGGTCAGCACCGTCGGCCGTCCCGCCTCGGCGGTGGCGTGATGACCGTGTCGCTCTCCACTCTCGACACGCACCTGGCCAACCTCGCGGCGGCGCTGCTGCCGTACCGGCAGGAGGCCGAGCGGCTCAGCGCGTGGGGCACCGAGGTGGCCTGGACCCTGGCCCGGGGCGGCCGGCTGTTGGTGGCCGGCAACGGCGGCAGCGCCGCCGAAGCCCAACACCTCACCGCCGAACTCGTCGGCAAACTCCGCGACGACCGCCAACCCCTCTCCGCCACCGCCCTCCACGCCGAAACCAGCGCCCTCACCGCCATCGGCAACGACTACGGCTACGACGAAATCTTCGCCCGCCAAGTCCGCGCCCACGGCCGCCCCGGCGACATCCTCCTCCTCATGTCCACCAGCGGCACCAGCACCAACCTCCTCACCGCCGCCCACGCCGCCCACGA
>NZ_JBSGDY010000341.1:0-2257 GCF_053602615.1 Micromonospora sp. NPDC004336 | reverse complement strand
CTAACCGATCTACCGGAGACCTCAACCTTTAGCGATCACCGCCACGCCGGGCCCACCTCACCGCCCAACACGGCCCTTACGAAACACGGGCTAGGAGGGGAACCGCCTCCAGTGCCCCTCGGAGACGACCTCGACGCGGCCGTCGGTGACCTTGATGGCCGTCTGGTCGTCGATCGCGTACGCCGGACCGGCGATCTCGACCGCCCACCTCTCGGCATCGGCCATGGTGTTGTCCGGTTCGAGGCCCAGGTGCGGGAAGATCGAGAAGTCGACGACCCCCAGCGTGCGGTCGTCGGGCGCGGACTGCCACTCGACGAAGTCCGCACCGATCCGGGGGGTCAGCACCATGCTCCCCGCGCTCAACCCCACCCAGACGGTGTCCCGCAGCGACGGCAGGAGATCCGCCAGCCCGGACTGCCGCATCCAGTGGCACAGGTACGTCGCGTCGCCGCCGGCCACGAGAATGACGTCGGCCTCCCGGACCCAGGGGACCCACCGCTGCTCGCCGATGCTGGGCAGCGCTGTCAGTTCGAGGACGCCCAGCGACCTCCAGCCCAGGTCGCACATGGGCAGCGGCGTCTGCCCGGTGATGAAGCGCCAGGCCGAGGCCGGCCCGCCCATGGCGTGGGCCGCCGTGGGGATGCAGAGGGCACTGGAGTCGGCGATCGGCTTGCCCAGCAGGCCGACCAGCGCATCGCGGATGCTCGGGTTCTGGACGCCCGCGGACGTGAGAAGGAGTTTCACGCTTGCCTCCTGTGCGTAGCGGTCATGACGCCCTCCCGGGGGTGGGGAGATCGGGATCGGGTGCACGGGAGTGCAGACCGGCGACCGTAGCGAAACTCATCGCCGTCGCGACCCTACGTCCCGGACGCGGTCCCCCACGGTCCGTGGATGCCCGTCGCGGTCCTCACTCGAACGGTCACCCGGTCCGGGACCGTCGGTGCTGTCACGCGGCTCTCCGGTACCTGCCGGGTGCGGTGCCGTACTGGCGCTTGAACGCGTTGGCGAAGGCGAACTCCGACGCGTAGCCGATCCGGTGTGCGACGGCACTCAGCGGCGCGTCGGTGTCCTGGAGCAGCCGGGCCGCGGTGGTCATCCGCCACCAGGTCAGATAGCTGAGTGGCGGCTGGCCGACGAGGGTGGCGAAGCGCCGGGCGAACGGTGCCCGGGACAGCCCCGCCTCGGCGGCCAGAGTCGCGACCGTCCAGGGCTGCGCGGGGTCGCGGTGCATGGCCCGCAGCGCCGCCGTGACGGCCGGGTCGTTGAGTGCCGCCGCCCAACCGGTGGTGGCCCCACGTGCCGGCTGCTCGTCGAACCAGGTGCGCAGGAGATACAGCAGCAGCGTGTCGAGGAGGGCGGGCACGACGGCGTCGGTGCCGAGGCGCGGTCGTTCCAACTCGGCGGCGAGCAGGTCCACGATGGCGCGCAGTTCGGGGTGGCGCCCGAGGTGCGCCGGGAGGTGGATGAGTTCGGGCAGGTCGTTCAGGAGCGGATGGGCGCGGGCGGGATCCAGCTCGTATGCGCCGCAGAGCGTCACGGTGGTGGTGCCGCGGGTGGCGACGGGTTCGCCCACCGTGGCGGTCGCGTAGCGCTGGAGGGACCGCGGGTCGCCCGGATCGCAGGCGGGTGCGTCCACCGGAGTCGTGGGGCTGTCGGCCAGCGCGTGCCCCCGCCCGTGCGGCAGGAACACCACGTCGCCGGCGGCCAGCTGCACGGGGTCGTCGTCCGGCGAGACGAGCCAGCACGGTCCCTGCAGGATCACCTGGAAGCCGGCACTTCCCGGCACGGAGGCGAATCGCTGCGCCCACGGGGCGTGCCACACCACCCGCGCCGACCGAGGCTGACCGGTACGCATGACCGCGATCACGTCGCTGAGCACGTCCATCCAGCAACAGTACCGGAGGGGAGACGATCGAGTATCAATCGAGGATCGGCAAGCATGGTTCGTCCTCGATCCGGTCCATACGTTGGTGGCATGAGAGCCGCACGAATACACGAGTACGGTGCCGCGTCCGTCATCCGCCACGAGGACGTCCCACGCCCGGTGGCCGGCCCGGGGGAGGTGCTGATCCAGGTCGCCGCCTCCTCGTTCAACCCGTCCGAGACGGCGCTGCGTTCCGGGCTGCTGCGTTCCGTCCTCCCACTGGACCTGCCGTACACCCTCGGTTGGGACGTGGCGGGCACCGTGGTCGAGACCGGCAGCGGCGTGCACACGCTCGCCGTCGGCGACCGGGTCGTCGGCCGGCTCGACGGCGGC
>NZ_JBSGDY010000340.1:0-2258 GCF_053602615.1 Micromonospora sp. NPDC004336 | reverse complement strand
AGGTCAGCGCGGTGTAGATCTCGCCGAGGGCCACGTCGAAGACCGGGGCGCAGCAGTGCAGCATCCGGCTGTCCGGGCCGACCGCGCACTCCTCGGCCATCCAGGCGAGGAAGTTCGTCAGCTTCTCGTGGGTCAGCACCACGCCCTTCGGCTTCCCCGTCGACCCCGACGTGTAGATCACGAACGCCGGCCCGGCGGCGTCCACCACCGGCAGGTCGACCGGCCCGGTCGCCGCCACCGCCGGCCACTCGTCGTCGAGGGCGATCACCCGCACGCCGTCGGGCCGGGGGACGCGCGGGGCGACCTCGCCGACGGTGAGCACGACGCGGGCCCCGTGGTCGGCCAGGAGCATCCGCATCCGCTCCGCCGGCCAGGCCACGTCCATCGGCGTGTACGCCGCCCCCGCCCGCAGCACCGCGAGGGTGGCGACGAGGGTCCACAGGCTGCGGTCCAGCGCCAGCGACACCACGTCCCCGACGCCGACGCCGGCCGAGCGCAGGTGCCGGGCCAGCAGCTCCGACCGGCGCGCCAGCTCGCCGTACGTGAGGACCTCGTCGCCGGCGACGCCCGCGACCGCGTCCGGTGTCCGGCGCGCCCAGGCCAGCACCAGGTCGTGGATCGGCCCGTCCGGCACCCGGCGGACCGGGCCTGCGCCCCACGCGAGCAGTCGCTCGCGGTCGGCCGCGCCGAGCAGCGGCAACCCCGACAGCGGTACGTCGGGCTCCCGGATCCCGGCCGACGCCAGCAACGCGGTCTGGTCCAGCAGGCCCCCCGCCCAGTCGGCGGACCAGCCCTCCGCCGCGTGGTCCACCCGCAGCCCGGAGCCGTCCGAGGCCACGGTCACCACCAGGTCGACGCCCACCGACTCCGGGCCCACCTCGGCGACCGGGCCCTCCACCAGGTCCACCGCGACCGGCCCCGGCACACCCGTGCCCGCCACCGGCGCGGCCCACGCCGCGGCCGCCCGCCGCACCAGCTCGCCGAAGGCCGGATCGTCCGCCACGTCCACCCGCACCACCGACGCGCCCGACGACACGCCCAGCGCCACCTCGTCCTGCCCGGTGTACCGGGCCAGCACCCCGACGAGGCCGGCCAGCAGCACCACGCCGGCGGGCTCCGGGCCCGTCCAGGCGGGCAGCTCGGGCCTGCGCGACTGCGAGGCCGCCCGGGCCGGCCACAGCAGCGGCCGCCGCAGGTCCGCCATCAGGTCGAGGGCCTCGAAGTCGGCGCCGGGGCCGGCGGCCCCGGCCGCACCAGCAACGATCCCGACAGACATGGGCGAACCTCCGATCAGGGCCGGCGCCACCTGTGCGGCTGCGGCCGGGTCGACGAGTCAGGAACTCCGTGGGCGCGATTCAGCCGGCGGCGGGGGCCACCGGGGGCCCGGCCGCCAGGAACCGCAGCATGTGGCCGTTGAGTTCCTCGGCGAAGCGGTGCGGCAGGTAGTCGGTGCGGATGGTGACGCGCAGCAGGGCGTGGTCGGCCCGGGGCAGCACCTCGACCGTCAGGCCGTTGGGGACCTCCCGGGCGTACGGCTCCACGACCTCCTCGGTCCGGCAGCCCGGCAGCTCCAGCGGAAGGACGACGTTGTCCTGGTAGACGAAGGTCGGCAGGCTGGCGACCACCTCGCCGGAGATCCCGGCGGCGGGATCGTCGGCGATCTCCGCGAAGGGGACGTCCTGGGCCCGCATGAGGTCGCCGACCGTCTCGTTGACCCGCAGGACGAGGCCGCTGTCCTCCGGCCCGTCGAACCGGACCCGGACGCAGTTGAGGTTGAGCCGGGTGGTGAAGGCGGAGTCGAGGACGCGGCTGCCCCGCTTCGCCACGACCATCAGCAGGCCGATGTCGTCCTGCCCGTGGACGGCGCGCAGCGCGGCGGCGAACGCGGCGACGAAGCAGCTCGACCGGCTGAACCGCTGTTCCCGCGCCGCCTCGTCCCAGCGGCGCATGATCTCGGGGCCGACCTCGACGATGTGCCCGGTCTTCGGGCCCCACGCCAGCGCCTGCTCCAGCGGCGCCGTGGGCTGACCCTGGCCCTGCCGGGGTAGGCCGCGCAGCTGCTCGCGCCAGTACGCCCGCTGCGCCCCCAGGTCGGCGGCCTCGCGCAGGCGAACGTGTTCGTCGTACGCCTGCCGCAGCGTGGTCGCCGGCCGGTCCCACACTGGGGTGTTGCCGGTGGTTCGGGCGGTGTAGGCGTGGGTGAGGTCGCGTACGAGTAGTGAGTGTGACCAGCCGTCGAAGGCGATGTGGTGGATGCC
>NZ_JBSGDY010000339.1:0-2276 GCF_053602615.1 Micromonospora sp. NPDC004336 | reverse complement strand
CCGATCGACGAATCGCACAGCAGGACAGCATCGTCGGTCAGGCGGTGAGTCAGACCAGACCGGGTGACCCCACCTACATCCTCACTGTCAGGCGGCGAGGGTCGCGTAGCGGCCGGCGCGCTCCAGCAGGCCGGCGTGGTCGCCGGACTCGACGATCCGGCCGTGGTCGAGCACGGCGATCTGGTCGGCGCCGCGCACCGTGGAGAGCCGGTGGGCGATGGTGATGGTGGTCCGGCCCCGGGCCGCCTCGTCGAACGCCCGCTGCACGGCGCGCTCGGTCTCGGTGTCCAACGCGCTGGTCGCCTCGTCGAGGATGAGGATGCGCGGGTCGCGCAGCAGCGTGCGGGCGATGGCGAGGCGCTGCTTCTCGCCGCCGGAGAAGCGGTGGCCGCGGGAGCCGACGACCGTGTCGTACCCGTCGGGCAGCCCGGCGATCAGGTCGTGGATCCGGGCGGCGCGGGCGGCGGCCTCGATCTCGGCGTCGGTGGCGTCGGGCCGGGCGTAGCGGAGGTTCTCCCGCACGGTGGTGTGCAGCAGGTACGTCTCCTGGCTGACCACGCCGACGATCGCCGACAGGTCGGCCAGGCGCAGGTCGCGCAGGTCGACCCCGTCGACGGTGACGCGCCCGCTCGTCGGGTCGTGCAGCCGGCTGACCAGCGCCGCCAGGGTGCTCTTGCCGGAGCCGGTCTCGCCGACCAGGGCCAGCGACGTGCCGGCGGGCACGTCGAGGCTGATCCCGGCGACGGCGGCGGTGTCGCTGCCCGGGTAGCTGAAGGTGACGTCGGTGAAGCGCAGGTCGCCGCGGATCCGGCGGGGGTCGACGTCGACGGGCTCGGCGGGGTCGTCCACCTCGACCGGGAGGTCCAGGTATTCGAAGATGCGGGCGAAGAGGGCCAGCGAGGCGGTCACGGAGACGCCCACGTTGAGCAGCCCCATCAGGGGGCGGAAGAGCCCGCCCTGCAGCGCGGTGAAGGCGACCAGGGTGCCGATGCTGAGGGTGCCGGCCGCGCCGGGCAGGCCGGCGCTGAGGTAGATGACCGCGGGGATGGCGGCGAAGACGACGGTCATCGTGGCCATCCGCCAGCGCCCGGCGAGCTCGGAGCGCAGCTCCAGGTCGACCAGGCGGGCCGACGAGGCGGCGAAGCGCGCGGCCAACGCGGGGCCGGTGCCGAGGGTCTTGGCCAGGTGCACGCCGCTGACCGACAGCCCCTCCTCGACGGTGACGTTGAGGTCGGCGAGTTCGCGCTGGCGTCGCGCGGTGATCTCGCGGCGCAGGTGGGCGACCCGGCGGGTCAGCCAGACGGCCGGCGGAAGCACGACGAGGGAGACCAGGGAGAGCCGCCAGGAGAGCGCGACCATCGCGGTCGCCGTGGCGACCACCGTGGTCAGGTTGGACGCGACCGAGGTGGCGGTCGACGTGACGACGCTCTGCATGCCGCCGATGTCGTTGGTGATCCGGGACTGCACCTCGCCGGTGCGGGTGCGGGTGAAGAACGCCAGCGACTGCCGTTGCAGGTGGGTGAAGACGTCGGTGCGCAGCCGGTGCATGACCTGCTGCCCGACGCGGGTGGAGATCCAGGTCTGCGCCACGCCGAGCACCGAGGTCACCGCGGCGACCGCGACCATGCCGGCCACGAGCCAGGCCAGGAGCGCCAGGTCGCGCTCGGGCAGCGCCCGGTCGATCACGGCGCGGAGCAGGAAGGGCGAGGCCAGGGCGAGCACCGAGGACACCACGATGATCGCGGTGACCGTGCCGAGCGCGGCCCGGTGCCGGGCGAACAGCCCGCCGACGCGCCGCAGCGACACCTGGCGGGCCTGGGCCTTCTCGGCGGCGCTGACCTTGCGGGGGCCGCGGTCGCGGCCGGAGGGTTCGGGTTCCAAGGGGTACGTCCTCACGTAGGGGATGCTGAGGTTGCCTCAACATGAGGGAACAACATCTCCTGCTGCTACCGTATTCCCCGTGACCGGAGACGCGGACGCCGTGGAGGACGGGCTCGCCGAGGCGTTCCGGGCGGTGACCCGGCGGCTGCGGCACCGCATCCGGGAGGCGCTCGCCCCCTGGGACGTCACGCCCGGGCAGGCCCGCGCCCTCGACGTGCTGACCCGGCACGGCGCGCTGCGCCCCAGCGCGCTCGCCGAGCACCTGCGCATCGCCCCGCGCTCGGCCACCGAGGTCGTGGACGACGATCCGGACGGCGTCGAGCCGTCGGGTGCCGAGCAGCCCCGGGTTGTCGCCGAGCAGCCCGCTGCGCACCCCGGGGACGAAGGCCGTCCAG
>NZ_JBSGDY010000338.1:0-2309 GCF_053602615.1 Micromonospora sp. NPDC004336 | reverse complement strand
CCGAGCGCGCCCGTGCCGCCGGTCACCAGCACCGCGCCCTCGCCCAGGCTCGGCGTCTCCGCCGCAGCCGGGGCGACCGCGCGCACCAGGCGCGGCACGAACACCTCGCCCGCGCGCACCGCGACCTGGCCACCGAACGCCACCGGCTCGTCGGCCACCGTGGCCAGCACGTCCAACAGCCCGGCGTCCACGGCACCGTCGACGTCCGCCAGGACGATGCGACCCGGATGCTCCGACTGTGCCGAGCGCAACAGACCCCACACCGCCGCACCGGCCAGGTCGGACACCCGGTCGCCGGCCCCGGCCGACACCGCGCCCCGCGTCACCACGACCAACCGCGAGTCCGCCAGCCCGTCGGCCGCCAGCCAGGACCGGACGGTCGCCAGCACCTGCGACGTCGCCGCGCGTACCGCGTCGGGGTCGTTGGCGCGCGCCTCCGCGTCGACCGGGAGGGTCTCCTCCTCGACGTGGCGGGCTCGGCGCAGGCCGCCCGCCGGCACCAGCAGCAGTCGCGGCGCCGCGCCCGACGATGCGGCGAGCGCCTCGACGTCGGCGTACGCCGGCAGTTCGGCGATGGCCGCCGGGTCGGCACCGGCCGGCGGGCCCACGAGCGCCCACCCGGAGACGTCCCCGGCCGGGGTGACCTCCTGGGCCTGCCAGGTGACCTCGAACAGCGAGCGGGCCGCCGCGCTCGCCGCGGCCACCCCGGTCAGCTCGCGCAGGACGAGGGAGTCCACCGACACCACGGCCGCGCCCGACTCGTCGCAGGCCACCAGGCGCACCGCGGAGCCCGTACGCGACAACCGCACCCGCAGCACCCGCGCGCCCGAGGCGTGCACCTGCACGCCCTCGAACGCGAACGGCACGCGCGGCCCGCCCGAGCCGTCGGCGCCCGACAGCAGCCCGACCGGGTGCAGGGCGGCGTCCAGCAGCGCCGGGTGCACCCCGAAGCGTGCCGCCTCCGTCGCCGCCTCGTCCGGCAGGGCCACCTCGGCGTACACGTTGTCGTCGGCGGTCCACACCCGGCGCAGCCCCCGGAACACCGGCCCGTACGACAGGCCGTGCTCCGCCAGCGTCGGGTACCAGCCCGCGACGTCGACCTCGGCGGCGTCGGCCGGCGGCCACCCCCCCCCGCCCGGCTCGTCGGCCGACGCCGGCTCCAGCACGCCCTCGGCGTGCTGGACCCAGTCGGCCTCCGGGTCGCCCTCGGCCTGCGAGTGCACCGCCACGGCCCGCGTGCCGGCGTCGTCGGCGGCGCCGACCCGCACCTGCACCCGCACCGCGCCGGTCGCCGGCAGCACCAGCGGCGCGGCGATCGTCAAATCCCGCACCCGCGACGCGCCCACCTCGTCGCCGGCACGCACCGCCAACTCCACGAGCGCCGTGCCGGGCACTACCGTCGCGCCGGAGACGGCGTGGTCGGCGAGCCAGGCGTGGGTGGCGAGCGAGAGCCGGCCGGTCAGCACGACCATGTCGGCGCCGGCGACGGTGACCGCCGCGCCGAGCAGGGGGTGCCCGGCCGCGCCCAGGCCCGCGCCGGACACGTCGGCGGGACGCGCCTGGCCGGCGCCGAGCCAGTACCGCTCGTGCTGGAAGGCGTAGGTCGGCAGGTCGACGCGGGCGGCGCCGGCGTCGGTGAACCACTGCGGCCAGGTCACCGGCACGCCGTGGACGTGCAGCTCGGCCAGCGCGGCCAGCAGCGCCTGGGCGGCGGGACGGTCCCGGCGCTGGACGGCCACCGCGAGCGTGTCCTCGCCGAGCAGGTCGGCGTTCATCGCGGTCAGGACGCTCTGCGGGCCGATCTCCAGGAACGTGCCGACGCCCGCCGCGCGCAGGGCGGCGACGCCGTCGGCGTACCGGACGGCCTCGCGGGCGTGGCGGACCCAGTATTCGGGGCGGGTGATCTCCTGCGGGTCGGCGAGCGTCCCGGTCAGGTTCGACACGACCGGCAGCAGCGGCGCCCGGAACGTCAACCGGTCCAGGACGGCGCGGAACTCGTCGAGCATCGGCTCCGTCAGCGGGCTGTGGAACGCGTGGCTGACGGTGAGCCGGCGGGTGCGGACGCCCCGCTCCTGCCAGGCTCGTTCCACCTCGGCCAGGGCCTCGGCGGCGCCGGAGACCACCACGGCGGCGGGGCCGTTGACGGCCGCGATCCCGACGCGGTCGGTCAGGCCGACGATGGACCCGGCCACCGCCTCCTCCGGTGCGGCCACGGCCAGCATTCCGCCGCCGGCGGGCAGCGCCTGCATGAGCCGGCCCCGCGCCGCGACCAGCGCGCACGCGTCCGCCAGCGACAGCACCCCCGCGAC
>NZ_JBSGDY010000337.1:0-2325 GCF_053602615.1 Micromonospora sp. NPDC004336 | reverse complement strand
CGCTCGCCCGAGCTCGCCGCGGGGGGCGGGGGGGTCGGTCCGGGGGGGGTGGGCTCCCACTCCGATCTCGGGGTCCGCCGGATCGGAGTCGGACCGACCGATCCCGTCGGCGCGGGCCGGCGGGGACGGCGGCACGACGGTGACCGGGGCCGGCTCCGGGGGTGGCGGCATGGGCGCGGCGGGCACGACCGCCCCGGGCCGGGGTCGCGGGGTGGGCGGCACGGTCGGCTCCGGCCGCACCCGGGGGCCGGTGGGTGGCAGCACCTGGCAGGAGAGCGCCTCCGGCCGCGTGGTGAGCACCGCGGCGGCGGTCCGCGCGACGAACTCGCTCCACCAGCGCAGCTCCTCGGCGGTACGCGGCGTCTCGTACCACCAGCCGGCGACGCCCTGCGACGGCCACCAGCCCAGCTCCGCCAGGCGGCGCTCGTCGTACGGCGGGCAGACCCCGCGGACCGTGCTCCGGCGCACCAGCAGGTGCAACCGGCGGGGACCGGCGGCGAGTTCCAGGTCGGTGTTGCGGTCGCAGCGGGACAACGTTTCGTGCAGCCGGGCTACGATGTCCGGCCAGCCCGGCGAGGTCATGCCGGCGGCCCCGGCAGGCGCCCGAGCCGGCCCATGGCCCCCTCCAGCCGGCCCAGCGAGCCGAAGTCGCCGGGGGTGCCGAAGATCCCGTTCAGGCCGGCGCCGAGGGTGGCGTCGAGCCCACCGATGCGCTCGTCGAGCCGCTCGGTGGCCGCCGTCCGGGCCTGCCGGTACGCCTCGACCACCATCGTGGCGAGGTCCTCGGTGCCCAGCCGCAGCGCGGTCGGCGCGAAGCTCAGGTCGGTGAGTTCGCCGGTGGCGTCGGCGGTCGCGGAGACCAGCCCACTCTCGTCGGTGGCGGTGCCGCGCAGATCGTCCAGGTCGTCCTTGAGCCCGGCGAAGCGACGTTCGATGTCGGCGAGCCGTCCGGCCCGGACGTCGAAGGCGGACAGCGGGTCAGACATGAGAACCTCCCGTGGGGCGCCGGCCCGGGGGTGGCGGCAAGGCGGCGCCATGATCGTATCGCCCTCGCCCGGATGCTGAAGATCATCCGGCCGCTGGCGACGCACCTGCGGAAGGTCATCCGGCCGCCGCAGCGGGTCCTGTACTACCTGCGTAGGCTGCGCAACCACCTGGACGAGCTGGTCGACAAGCAGAAGACGCTGCTCTTCGGCCAGCCGCCGGCGGAGCAACCGGCCGGCCGGTGAGCGGCGAGCGAGGGGGCAGGGTGTGACCGGTGCGCGAGGGCGACTCGGCCGGCTGACCGACGCGGTGCTCGGCGGGGCGCGGGCCGCCCGGGACAGGGCCCGCGAGCTGCGCGACGAGTTCCGCACCAGCGACGAGCCGGAACGCGCGCTGGTCGCGCCGCTGCTGCCCGGCGAGGAGATCCGCTACGTCGGCCTCGCGCCGGTGCGGGCGCCCGAGACCCACCGGGCGGGCAGCCAGCTCGCCGACCGGGTGGGCGCGGAGGTGGCCGAGGCCCTGGACCCGCGCGCGCTGTTCGGGCTGTTCAACATCGTCAACCCGGTCGCGTGGGTGGACGCCGTGATGACGCCGGTGCGGATCGCCGCGGGCGCGCTGATGCTGCCGGGCAAGGCCGCCGTCCTCGCCGCGGGCGGCGCGGACCCGGCCGAGGCCGACCCGCCAAGCCCGGGGCGGCCCGCCGAGGCGCGGCAGCCGGTGCCGCTCACCCCGGAGCAGGAGGCGTTCCGGGCGGTGTTCCGGCTCAGCCGCTACCGGCCCCTCGCCGACCAGCTCGCGGAGATCGCCTACCGGCGGCGGTACGTCTTCAGCGGCGACCTCGCCTCCCTCGCCGGCAGCCTGCTGCTGTTCCTGGAGCGCTACACCGGCACGCCGCTCGTGGTCACCGACACCCACCTGCACCTGCTGCGGATGGGGCGCCGCCCGGACGAGGGCCGCGAGGACCGCCGGCGCCCCCACGTGCTCTGGAGCGTCGAGCGGCGGCGCGTCGCCCGCATCGACTCCGACCACGGCGCCGCCCGCCTCATGCAGTTCCCGTCCACCGTCGTGTTCGACGACGGCTCCTGGATCCGGATCGTCAACCCGGCCACCCGGGACGACCAGGGGCGCTTCCTCACCGCCGTACGCGACATCCCCGGCCAGCGCCCGGCGGCCTGAACCGGCGGCGCCCGCCGCACCGGCGCGGACGCTCGCCGGACCGCCGCGAACGCTCGCCGGGACCGCGCGGACGTGCGCAGGAACGGCACAGGCGCCTGCCGCACCGGCGCGGGCGCTCGCCGGACCGCGCGGCGCCCGCGTTCGCCGCCGTCGCCCGGGGCGAAG
>NZ_JBSGDY010000336.1:0-2331 GCF_053602615.1 Micromonospora sp. NPDC004336 | reverse complement strand
CGCGGATGCACGAAACGACAACGCTGCTCGTCGAAGTCGGCGCACTGCTCTTCCTGCTCGGTCTCCTCGGCCGGCTGAGCCGTCGCATCGGTCTCTCGCCCATCCCCCTCTATCTGCTCGCCGGGCTCGCGTTCGGGCACGGCGGCCTGCTCCCGCTCAACGCCAGCGAGGAGTTCTTCGCCGTCGGCGCCGAGATCGGCGTGATCCTGCTGCTGGTCATGCTCGGCCTGGAATACTCGGCCAACGAACTCGTCGGCAACCTGCGCTCCGCGGCGCCGGCCGGCCTGATCGACGGGCTGCTCAACGCGCTGCCCGGGGCGGCGTTCGCGCTGCTGCTCGGCTGGGACTGGGTCGCCGCCCTGGTGCTCGCCGGCATCACCTGGGTCTCCTCCTCCGGCGTGATCGCCAAGGTCCTCGCCGACCTCGGCCGCCTCGGTAACCGGGAGACCCCGGTCATCCTCTCGGTCCTGGTGATCGAGGACCTGGCCATGGCGTTCTACCTCCCCCTGGTCACGGCGGTGCTCGCCGGCAGCGGCCTGCTGGGCGGCGGGATCGCGCTCGGCGTCGCGGTCGGCACCGTGCTGCTGGTGCTGGTGGTCGCCATCCGGTACGGCAACCTCATCTCCACCGCCATGTCGGCGAAGGACCCGGAGGCGCTGCTGCTCGGCGTGCTCGGGATGACGCTGCTGGTGGCGGGCATCGCGGCGAAGCTCCAGGTGTCGGCGGCGGTCGGCGCGTTCCTGGTCGGCATCGCGCTGTCCGGGCCGGTCGCGCACCACGCGACGGAGCTGCTGACCCCGCTGCGCGACCTCTTCGCGGCCGTCTTCTTCGTCTTCTTCGGGCTCGTGACGGACCCGCGGGACATCCCGCCGGTGCTGCTGCCCGCGCTCGCGCTGGCCGTGGTCACCATGGCGACGAAGACACTCACCGGTTACCTGGCCGCCCGCCGGGTCGGCATCGCCGAACCCGGTCGATGGCGGACCGGCCTGGCGCTGGTGCCCCGGGGTGAGTTCTCCATCGTCATCGCCGGGCTCGCGGTGGCCGCCGGCAGCGTCGAGCCGAAACTGGCGGCGCTCGCCACGGCGTACGTGCTGATCACGGTCGTGACCGGGCCGATGCTGGCCCGGCTGCCCGACTTCGCGTGGTTCAAGCGCTGGGTGCGGCAGCGGGGCGCGGCCCAGCGCGCCCGCGCCGTGCCGGTGCGGGACTGACCGTCGCCGTTCGGGCCGGGTCGACCGTACGGTCGGCCCGGCCGTCGGCCAACGGTTGTCGAATTGCTCCCTACGGGGTCTATCGCCGGTCAGCGCGAGCGGGTTACCGTTTCGCCCCAGCAGCCAGAGCTCGCGGATGGCCGACGCCCCCGCGGACGAGAGCGGAAGGTTGGCCGGTGAGCGTGCAGGAGTCGACGTTCCGCGGCTTCGCCAACCCCGTCGATCCGACCCCCGCCGAGCTGCGGGCGTGGGCCTACCAGCCGGATTCGGTGCCGTTGACCTCGATGCCGCCGGACTGGGACCTGCTGGTCTCCGGGGACCGGTTGGTGGCGGTGCTCTTCGAGCTGGCCATGGACCAGTCCTGCCCGGCCCGCCGGTTCGCGCTGCACTGCCTCTACATCTACGCCGCCGACGGCATCCGGACGAACTTCCGCGCCCACCCGAAGCGGCGCTTCCGCAAGCTGGTCGAGCAGGCCGAGCGCACCGGCGACGACCTGATGCGCACCTGGGCCCACAACAGCCGGGCGCTGCTGGCCCGGCCGGATCTCTTCGTCTACCGGGACTGGTGCGAGGGCGGCCTGGTCCGGGAGAACCGCCGCATCGCCTAAGGGCGGAGCAGGCCCCACCCACGCGAACCGCAGCCGGCACCTGGCGTCCGCCGTGCGCGCCTGGCTGCCCGGCCGGTACCTGGCGTCCGCCGGGGCGCGCCTGGCTGCCCACGGCGAACGGGCCGGGACCCCCCGTGGGTCCCGGCCCGCACGTCGACGGATCGTCAGCGTTGCGATCCGCCCTGCTTCCGGTGCCTCGCCTCGTCGCGCCCCTGGTCAACGCCGTGATCCACCTGGTCGACGAACTCGCCGTTCTTGATCTTGTCCGTGAAGCGACCTTCGGTGATCCGGTCGAACCTCTCCCGGAGGCTCTTCGCCACCCTGTCGAGCCGGTGCTCCGTCTGCTCGGCAACCTTCTTCGCCGATTCCGTCATGGCTCCCCCTGCCATCGGAGTCCGGATTGAGGCGGTTAAACCTGATTAGCAGGTTAGCGGAGCCGGCGCCCTCCCCGCCGGCAAACCAGCAACCGCGGTCGGTGGAACGCCACGGGTGTCATCAGCCGACGGTGACAC
>NZ_JBSGDY010000335.1:0-2337 GCF_053602615.1 Micromonospora sp. NPDC004336 | reverse complement strand
GTGAGAAGGGTGTTGAGGTCTGTCGTCACAAACGGATCATCAACACCCTTCGCTGCGTCCGCAGCCCTGGATGGACTTAGGAATTACTCGTCTAGTAGACGCGGCGCGCGTACGGCGCCTCGGCGGGTCGGCCGGGGGAGGACGTTTGCCAGAGTCGATGCGAGCGGCTTGGATGGGGGCGTCGACCACTGAAGGAGTCCGCCATGGGTCTTGGTCTGCGGTGGCTGTCGCGGGCGGGCGCGGCGACGCTGCTCGTCCTCGCCGGGCTGGCCGTCCCCGCCGGTCCCGCCCCGGCGGCCGGTGCGCAGCCGCGGTTCACGTTCGACCTGACCGGTACGACGGTTCCGGTGGGTGTCGAGAAGAAGCGGATCCACCTCAGACTCACCAACCTCACCGACCGGACGCCGAGTCAGGTGATCTTCTACGTCCGCCCCGGCGAGCCGGACTGGCCGCACCGGATCTCCCTGATGTGGCCGGAGGGCGGTGGCTCCGGCGAGTGCGACGGCGACGTCTCGGGCTGGTACTGCCGGATCGAGGCGAGCGTGCTTCCGGAGTTGCTGCCGGCGCCCGGCGAGACGGTGGACCTGCCCATCGACGTCCGCGTCCAGGGCAACCAGCCCTTCGAGGGGAAGTTCTCCGTCGAGGCCGGGATGGCGTGGGGCGACGGGCCGATGGAGACCGGCGACCGCAGGTGGTTCACGCTCAGGCTGGTCGACGACCCCGTGGCCGACCTGTCGGTGGTGGCGCGGGACGTCAAGCAGTCGGTGCGGGTGGGCGCGGGCGGCCGGCTCGAACCCACCGGCACGTTGCAGCCGGGTGAGACGGGCGCGCTGCGATACCGGATCGTCAACCAGGGCCGCGAGGCGGTCGGCGGCGTCAGGCTCACGGTGCGCCTGCCCGAGGCGGTGACGTTCGCCCGGCCGCCCGCGGAGTGCGCGGTCGCCGACGACCGGCGCTCGGCCGTCTGCACCTACGACACCCTCGCCCTCGTACCGGCCGGCCAGGACACCGACCCGACCGACGACAGCCACTCCGCCGTCGAGCTGCACGACCTGGTGACGCTGGCGGCGTCCACCGAGGCGCCCGTGACGTTGGCGGGCGGGACGGTGCGGGTCGAGGGCCTGGCCGAGCGGACGGACGCCCGCTCCGGCCCGCCGCGCACCGCGCTGCCGGCGAACGCCGTCGCCGTGCCGACGGCCGACGTGGACGACAGCGACAACCGGGACGGCTTCGCGGTCCTGGTCGCCGCGCGCGACGACGACAACGGCGGTGGCGACGGCGGCAACAGCGGCAACGGTGGCGGCGGCCTGCCGGTCACCGGGCCGCGGACCGGACCGGTCGCGGCGACCGGCCTCGCCCTGGTGGCGGTCGGCGCGGTCGTGCTGCTCCTCGCCCGGCGCCGCCGCGTGGTCGCGGTGCGCGGCACAGGTGGCACCCCCGCCGCCTGACCTGTTCCCCGCCGCCGCGCAAGCGGGTGACGCCATCCCGGGGTCCGCTGCGGCTGCGCGACGGCGACCTCCCCGACCGGGCCGGTCTTCGCCATCGCGTTCCCGGCCCTGCTGATCCTGGTGCTCGGCCTGGCCATGCCGGGGTTCCGGGAGCCGGCGGACGAGCTGGACGGCCGGCGGCCCATGGAGGTCTACCTGCCGATCACCATGACGCTGGCCATCGCGACGGTGACGATGGTGACGCTGGTGTCCGTGGTGGCCAGCTACCGCGAGCGGGGTGTCCTGCGCCGGCTGTCGACCACCCCGGTCTCGCCGACGGCGTTGCTCGCCGCGCAGGTGGCCGTGAACGTCGCCGCGCTGCTGGTCGCCTGCGGCCTGGCCTGGCTGGTGGCGGCGACCGTCTTCGACGTCCCGCCGCCCGGCAACGTGGTCGGCCTCGTGCTGGCGTTCACGCTCGGCGCGGGCGCGATGTGCGCCGTCGCGCTGCTCGTTGCGGCCGTCACGCCGAGTGCCCGGGCCTCGTCGGGGGTCGGCCAGCTGATCTACTTCCCGATGATGTTCTTCGCCGGGGTGTGGACGCCGGGGCCGCTGATGCCGGACCTGGTGCGGAAGATCGCCGACTTCACCCCGCTGGGGGCCGCGTCCCTGGCCGTGCAGGACGCCTGGGCGGGCTCCTGGCCCGCGCTGTCGCACCTGGCCGTGATGGCGGCGTTCACCGTGGGGCTGGGCGCGATCGCGGCCCGCTACTTCCGCTGGGAGTGATCTCGGCCCGCTGCTTCCGCGGGAGTGATCGTGGGCCCGCTGCTTCCGTGGGAGTGGTCGCGGCCGGGTGTCACGGCGGAAAGGGGCGGGCGTCGTCCCGGCGCGGCATCCTCCGGGCGGGATGCCG
>NZ_JBSGDY010000334.1:0-2367 GCF_053602615.1 Micromonospora sp. NPDC004336 | reverse complement strand
CCGCCCGCCCCGGCTGCGGGTGGCGCCGCCGCCGCCGGTGAAGGTGCCGCGCGCGCCGTTCGCGGCGCTGGTGCTGGTGCTGGTGGTCGGCGGGGTGCTCGGCATCCTGGTGGTCAACACCAAGATCAACGAGAACGCGTTCCGGCTGGAGAAGCTCCAGGAGCAGCAGGCCAAGCTCGACCTGGAGCAGCAGCAGCTCAACAAGCAGATCGCCGACGCCGAGGCCCCGGGCAACCTGGAGGCCCAGGCCCGCCGGCTGGGGCTGGTGGAGGCGGGCGAGCCGGCCTACATCCGGCTGCCCGACGGCAAGGTGATCGGTGTGCCGCAGCCGGCCGACGGCCAGCCGTCGATCACCAGCCAGCAGGGCGCGGGAGGCTGACGACCGTGCCACCGAGATCGGAGGAACCGCGCCGGGACGCCACGGGCTCCCGGCGCGGTTCGTCACGTGACGTCGGTGCCCGGGGCGCCGCGCGTCGCTCCGGCGAGCCGGGCGCCGGTGGCATCTCCGACGCCCGGGCGTACACCCCGCGCGGGCGCACCGTCCGCGAGCAGCGCACCGGCGGCCGGGCCGAACGCGACGACGACGCCGGCCGCGCCGAGCAGCGCCGGACCCCCCGCAGCACCCGTTCCGGCGACCCGTTCCGGCCCGCCCTCCAGGTGCTCGACGGCGGGCGCGCGGGCGCCGGCCGCACCGGCCGGCGGGAGCCGGCTGGCCGCTCCGGCGTCGTCCGCACCGTCACGCCCCGCGCGCCGCGCGAGCCCCGCCACGACGACGAGCCGCCGGCGCCCCGCCGCCGCGCGCCGCGCCGCCCGGACCGCCCGGCCGCCCGGCGACCGTCCCGCAAGCCGCCGAAGCCGCCGCGGCTGGCCGACCCACGCCGCCGGCTGCGGCTGGGCACGGTGCTGACGCTGGCGCTGTTCGCCGTCATCGGCATCCGGCTGGTCGTCCTCCAGGCCGTGGACACCCCGGCGTACGCCGGCGGCGGCGTCGCCGACCGGCTGCGCACCGTGACCCTGCCGGCGGCGCGGGGGGCGATCTACGACCGGGACGGCGCCCCGCTGGCGCACAGCGTCGAGGCGCGCTACGTCTACGCCGACCCGACCCAGATCAAGGACATCCCGGGCACCGCGAAGGCGCTCTCCCCGCTGCTCGGCATTCCGGCCTCCGAGCTGGCCGAGGGCATGAAGCCGCGCAAGCGGGTCAACGGGGTCGACTCGCAGTTCGAGTACCTGGCCCGGGGGGTGGACATCGACCGGGCCCGGCAGATCACCGCGCTGGAGCTGCCCGGCATCTACACCCACCGCGACGAGCGGCGCGAGGTGCCCGGCGGCGACCTCGCCGCCAACCTGCTCGGCTTCACCAGCCAGGACATGGTCGGCCTGGAGGGGCTGGAGGCCCGCTACGACGACGTGCTGCGCGGCGAGGACGGCAAGCGGGTCTACGAGGTCGGCCTCGGCGACCTGGCCGCCCCGATCCCCGGCGGCTACAGCGAGACGACGAAGGCCAAGCCGGGCAGCTCCCTGCGGCTCACCGTCGACCGCGACCTCCAGTTCATGACGCAGCGGATCCTGGCCCGGCACATGGCGAGCAGCAAGGGCAGCACCGGCGCGGCCGTGGTCCTGGAGGTCGGCAGCAGCGAGGTGCTGGCCCAGGCCAGCCACCCCACCTACAACGCGGCGAAGCCCGTGCCGAGCGACCCGACCGACCGGGAGGACGCGGCCACCAGCTTCGTGGTCGACCCCGGCTCGGTGCACAAGGCGATCACCTTCGGCGCCGCCCTGCAGGAGCGGGTGATCACCCCGGACACCACGCTGCCGATCTCCAACGCGGTCCGCAAGGGCGACACCTGGTTCGCCGACACCCACCCGGCCGGCGGCCGCCGGATGACCCTGCCCGGCATGATGGCGTACTCCTCGAACGTCGGCACCATCGAGATCGCCGACAAGCTGGGCCCGGAACGGCTGATCGACTACCAGAAGCGGTTCGGCCTCGGCGAGCCGACCGGGGTCGGCATGCCCGGCGAGGCCAGCGGGCGGTTGCTGCCGGCCGACGAGTGGAGCGGGTCGTCGGCCGGGTCGGTGCCGATCGGGCACAGCGTCGACGCCACGCCGCTGCAGATGGCCGCCGCGTACGCGACGATCGCCAACGACGGCACGTACGTGCAGCCGCGCCTGGTTCGGGAGGTGATCGGGCCGGACGGGAAGCGCAGGCCGACCGACCCGCCGGTCACCCGGTCGGTGCTCAGCCCCGACAACGCCGCCGCCCTGCGCACGATCCTGGAGGCGGTGACCACCGTCGAGGGCGCCACCGGCCGGGCCGCGGCGCTGCCCGAGTGGCGGGTCGCCGGCAAGACCGGCACCGGCTGG
>NZ_JBSGDY010000333.1:0-2385 GCF_053602615.1 Micromonospora sp. NPDC004336 | reverse complement strand
CCCACGCCGTTGTACTGCAGGATCTGGTAGCCCAGCCCCGGCTTGTCGGAGTAGAACTCCCCGATCACCGCGCCGATCGCGGCCAGCGGCATCGCAACCTTCACCCGGTGCCGTCCACCGCGCGTACGGCACCGGTCCGAACGCCTGTTCGGCGGCTGCGAACAGGTCGAACGCGCCTACGGTGAGCCGATCCTCACGGCGACGGCCCGGCCGCCGCCGGTCCCGGACCGGAGGGCAGGGTCGACCGGTGCGGGGACGGTGGCGCGCGCCGGCGGGATCAGTCGGCGGCGTTGCGGAAGACCGGGTAGTAGCCGCCGGACTGGCCGGCCGCGGTCGGGTGGTAGGAGACCCCGAGGTTGACGTAGTTGAGCGCGTGCAGCCACTTCTCGCCGTAGCTGCACAGCTGGTGCCCGACGAAGGCCGACCGCACGTCGGCGAAGGTGAAGCCGGCCGAGGTCGCCGCGCTGCGGGTGATGTCGTCCACGAGGTTGATGCCCTCGTTGATCTTGGCGCGCGAGGTGGCGCTCAGCCCGACGCAGACGGTGCCGAGTTGGTAGAAGACCGGGTAGCCGACGACCACCACGCGGGCGTTCGGCGCCCGGGTCTTGATTCCGTTGTAGACGTTGCGCAGCAGGCCGGGGAGCTGGGCGCGGGCCTTGTCCTCGGCCGCCTGCACGGCGGCCACGCACTCGGTGGTGCCCTTGAGCACGCAGGTGGTCATGATGTTGGCGAAGCCGACGTCGTTGCCGCCGACCGTGACGCTGACCAGGGTCGTGGTGGAGCTGAGCGCCGAGAGCTGGGTGTTGATCAAGCTGGTCGTGGTCGCGCCGGAGCAGGCGACCGAGCGGTACGAGGCGGGCTTGACGTTGGCCGCGTACAACGCGGGGTAGGCGTTGGTGCTGCGCTGACAGGAGCCGCTCTCGCTGGTGTAGCTGCCGGCGCCCACGCCCGAGGCGTAGGAGTCGCCGAGGGCGACGTAGCGGTCGGTGGGGGCGGCCTGGGCGGGGCCGGCCAGGGCGAAGCTGGCGCCGAGGGCCGTGGCCAGGCTCAGGGCGAGGGTCACGAAGCGGGTTCTCCGCACGTCGCACTCCGGGGGTGAGGGGGATCGAGTGCGGAATTGATATCACTAAATATTCCCCGGCGAAAGATCCTTGCGATGATCTTAGGGGTACCGGCAACCGTTTCCGGGCCCGCCCCCGGGGCACGGACGAAGCCCGCCACACCCGGCCGGGCGCCCTCCCGGGGGGGCCGGCGGATCGGAGGCCCGGCGGATCGGGATCCCGGTCGCCCGGCGGGAAGACGGCCCGACGGCCCGGCGGATCGGGAACCCGGTCGGCCCGGCGGATCGGCGGCGCGGCGGATCGGGTCGGCCCCGTCGGCGGCTCCGCACCCGGCTCGGCGGCGGGTCGGGGCCCGCGATAGCGTCGGCGCGGCGGCCGGCCGGCGGGACGGGCGGAACCGGCGCAGGGCACGGCCCGGAAGGGGGCGGCATGGCGGGGATCGGCGGCGCCACCCGGGTGTACGCGCTGCTCGGGGACCCGATCGCGCAGGTGCGCGCCCCCGGCCTGCTCAACCCGGTGCTGGCCCGGCGCGGCGTCGACGCGGTGCTCGTCCCCGTCCACGTCGCACCGGCCGACCTCGCCCGGGTCGTAGGCGGCCTCCAACGGGTCGCCAACCTGGACGGGATGCTGGTCACCGTGCCGCACAAGGCCGCCGTCCTGGCCCTCGCCGACCGGGCCAGCGACCGCGCCCGCCTCGCCGGCAGCGCCAACGCCCTGCGCCGGGAGCCCGACGGGACGTGGACCGCCGACACGTTCGACGGCGACGGGTTCGTCCGGGGGCTGGTTGCGGGCGGTCACCGTCCCCGGGGCCGCCGGGTGTGCGTCGTGGGCGCGGGCGGGGCCGGCAGCGCGATCGCCGTCGCGCTGCTCGACGCGGGCGTGGCGGAGCTGCGGCTGGCCGACACCGACCCGGACCGGCTGGAGACGCTGCGGCGACGGCTGGGTGCCGCGTACCCCGGCCGGGTCGTCGCGGCGGCCCGACCGCGACTGGCCGACGCCGACCTCGCGGTCAACGCGACGCCCCTCGGGCTGCGCCCCGGCGACCCGCTGCCGTTCGCGGTGGCCGACCTGCCGGCCGACGCGGTGGTCGCCGACATCATCATGACCCCGGCGGAGACGGCGCTGCTGGCCGAGGCCCGCCGGCACGGGCTGCGGGCGCACCCCGGCGAGCCGATGCTGGCCCACCAGATCGAGTCCTACCTGGCGTTCTTCGGGCTCTGACCGCCGGCCGCCGCCACCGCACGATCCCACGCCGCCCGGCCCTGCGCCCCGCGCCGGGGTCGGCCCCGTACGTCCGTCCCGGGCGCCGGGGCAGAGCCGCGCC
>NZ_JBSGDY010000332.1:0-2515 GCF_053602615.1 Micromonospora sp. NPDC004336 | reverse complement strand
CTGGTGCCGGCCGCGCCGCCGGCCGGGTCGGGCTGGCGGCCCGCCGGCACGGTGCTGGTGACCGGCGGTACGGGTGCGCTGGGTCGGCACGTGGCCCGCTGGTTGCTGGCCAACGGTGCCGGCGAGGTGGTGCTGGCGTCGCGGCAGGGCCCGGATGCGCCGGGCGCGGCGGAGCTGGTGGCCGAGCTGGGTGCGGTGCGGGTGGTGGCGTGCGACGTCACCGACCGGGCGGCGGTCGACGCGCTCGTGGCGGACCTGCCCGGGCTGACCGCCGTCGTGCACACCGCCGGCGCGTCCGGCGGCACCACCTCCGCGTACGAGGTCAGCGACGACGAGCTGTCGGAGACCCTGGCCGGCAAGGTGCTCGGCGCCGTCAACCTCGACGCCGCCTGCCGGGGCCGGGACCTCGACGCGTTCGTGGTCTTCTCCTCGGTCGCCGGCGTCTGGGGCGGCGGCGGGCAGGCCGGCTACGCGGCCGGCAACGCCCTGCTCGACGCGCTCGTCGCCGCCCGCCGGGCGAAGGGCCTGCCCGCCACCGCCCTGGCCTACGGGCCCTGGGCGGAGGACGGCATGGCCGCCGGCGAGACCGCCGACGGCCTGCGCCGCCGCGGGTTCACCCCGCTCGCGCCCGACGCCGCCGTCGCGGCGCTCGGCCGCTGGGTGAACGCCCCGGAGGCCGCCCCGGTGATCGTCGACGTCGACTGGTCCCGGTTCGTCACGGCGTACACCGTCGCCCGGCCGAGCCGGCTCTTCGACCGGGTCGCCCCGGCCGTCGCCGAGGAACCGGAGCGGCCGGCGCGCGCCGCCGCCACCGACGGGCTGCGGGCCAGGCTCGCGGCGCTGCCGGCGACCGGCCAGGAGGCGCTGCTGGTCGACCTCGTCCGCGCCGAGGCGGCGGCAGTGCTCGGCCACCCCACCACCGACCAGGTGCCGGCCGGCCGGGCGTTCCGCGAGCTGGGCTTCGACTCCCTCGCCGCCGTGCAGCTGCGGGACCGGCTGGGCCGGGTCACCGGCCTGACCCTGCCGTCGACAGTGGTCTTCGACCACCCGTCGGCGGCGGAACTGGCCCGCTTCCTGCGTACCGAAATCGTCATCGGCGCGGACGGCGGACCGGCCACCGGCGGCGTGGCCCCGGCCCGGCCGCCGGCGGACGAGCCGATCGCGATCGTCTCCATGGCCTGCCGCTTCCCCGGCGGGGTGTCGTCGCCGCAGGAGCTGTGGCGACTGCTGGCCGACGGGGTGGACGCGGTCACGCCGATGCCCACCGACCGGGGCTGGGACCTCGACGCCCTGTTCGACAGCGACCCGGAGCGGGTCGGCACCAGCTACACCCGCAGCGGCGGGTTCCTGCACGACGTCGCCGGCTTCGACGCCGCGTTCTTCGGGATCAACCCGCGCGAGGCCCTCGCCATGGACCCGCAGCAGCGGCTGCTGCTGCACACCACCTGGGAGGTCTTCGAACGCGCCGGCATCGACCCGCACCGGGTACGCGGCTCCGCCACCGGCGTCTTCATGGGCACCAACGGGCAGGACTACGCGACGCTGCTGCTGGGCGCCCGCTCCCAGGTGGAGGGCTACCAGGCGACCGGCAACGGCGCGTCGGTGGTCTCCGGCCGCCTCGCGTACTCGTTCGGGCTGCACGGCCCCGCCGTCACCGTCGACACGGCCTGCTCGTCGTCGCTGGTGGCGCTGCACCTGGCCGCGCAGGCGCTGCGCGTCGGCGAGTGCGACCTCGCCCTCGCCGGCGGCGTGACCGTCATGTCCACGCCGGGCGCGTTCCTGGAGTTCTCCCGGCAGCGCGGCCTCGCCGCCGACGGGCGGGTCAAGGCGTTCGCCGAGGCCGCCGACGGCACCGGCTGGGGCGAGGGCGTCGGCGTCCTGCTGCTCCAGCGGCTCTCCGACGCCCAGCGCGACGGCAACCGGATCCTCGCCGTCGTGCGGGGCAGCGCGGTCAACCAGGACGGCGCGAGCAACGGCCTCACCGCACCGAACGGGCCCGCGCAGCAGCGGGTCATCCGGCAGGCGCTGGAGAACGCGGGCCTGACCCCCGCCGACGTGGACGCGGTCGAGGCGCACGGCACGGGCACCACCCTCGGCGACCCGATCGAGGCGCAGGCCCTGCTGGCCACCTACGGCAGGGAACGCCCCGCCGACCGGCCGCTGTGGCTCGGGTCGGTCAAGTCGAACATCGGCCACACCCAGGCCGCGGCGGGCGCCGCCAGCCTGATGAAGATGGTGCTGGCCCTGCAACACGAGGCGCTGCCGGCGACCCTGCACGTCGACGCGCCGACCCCGCACGTCGACTGGACCTCCGGCGCACTGGCGTTGCTCACCGAGGCCCGACCGTGGACGGCCGACGGCCGGCCGCGCCGGGCCGGTGTCTCCTCGTTCGGGATCAGCGGCACCAACGCCCACGTGATCATCGAGGAGGCCCCGCAGCCGGTCGTGCCGGGCCGCGAGTCCGTCGCGGACCGCCTCGAAGCCGGCGGCGGGCGGTCCGGGACGGCCCTGCCGT
>NZ_JBSGDY010000331.1:0-2531 GCF_053602615.1 Micromonospora sp. NPDC004336 | reverse complement strand
CACCCACCGCCATACCCGCCCCAGCCCACGGCCCCCACGCCACCGACGTACCCACCAACCCCCGCCCACGCCGCAACCCCACCAACCCATCCACAAACGCATTCCCCGCCGCATACCCCACCTGCCCCGCCGAACCCCACACCCCCGCAATCGACGAAAACACCACAAACGCATCCAAATCCAAACCAGCCGTCAACTCATCCAACACCACCGCACCACCAACCTTCGCCCGCAACACCTCCTCCACCTCACCCACACCCACCTCACCCAACGCCGACAACTGCCCCACACCCGCCGCATGCACCACCGCCCGCAACCGCTCACCCGCACCCACCAAACCCCCCAACAACCCCGCCACCGCACCCCGATCCGCCACATCACACGCCACCACCGACACCCGCACACCCAACCCCTCCAACCGCCCCACCACATCCCCCACACCCACCGCACCACCACCCGACCGCGACACCAACACCACATGCTCCGCACCCACACCCACCGCCCACTCCGCCACCCGCACACCCAACGCACCCGTACCACCCGTCACCAACACCGTCCCCGACAACCGGAAACCACCAGCGGAACCGGCACCCGCACCCACACCGGCACCCGCCGGAGAAGCCGCACGGACCAGACGTCGCGCGAACGCACCCGACGACCGCAGCGCCACCTGATCCTCACCACCCACCGAGGACAGCACCCCACACAACCAACCCCACACAGCGCCACCCAACGTCACCGGCAGATCCACCAAGCCGCCCCACCGCAACGGCGCCTCCAAGCCCACCACCCGACCCAGACCCCACACCGCGGCACCCGCGACATCGGTCAACTCGTCCGAGGCGCCGACCGACACCGCGCCACGCGTCAGCCACCACAACCGGCCCGCCCCGCCGACGTCGGTCAGCGCCTGCGCCACGACCAGCGCCGTCGTCACCTCGACGACGGCCGGCACCGCGGCCGGCTCCAGGGAAGCGGCCGGCTCCCGGGAAGCGGCCAGCGAGAGCAGGGACACCACGTGGGCGTCCCGGTCGTCGGATCCCATCGCCTCCCGCAGCAGCCGCGCCACCCGGTCACGGTCAGCGCCGGCCGGGACCAGCACCGGTACCGCGCGGTCGGCGCGGGCCGCCAGCTCCGCGGCCACCGGGTGCTCCTCCTGCCCGGGCGCCATCAGCAGCAGCCAGGTCCCCGCCAGCGTCGCCGAGGCGGGCACGTCGGCGGCACGCCACGTCACCCGGTACCGCCAGGAATCGACGGCGGCCCGCTGCCGCGTCGTCCGCCGCCACCTGGCGAGCTTCGGCAGCAGCGACGTGGACGGCTCGTCCGCGCCCAGTTCGTCGTCCAGCACGCCCAGGTCACCGGACTCGACGGCCGCCCAGAACTGCTCGTCGGACGGGGCGGCGGCACCCGCGACGGGCGAGGCGGGCCGGGGGTCCTCCAGCCAGTAGCGCCGCCGGTCGAAGGCGTACGTGGGCAGCTCCACCACGCGCGGCCGGGCGCCGGTCTGGCCGTGGTACGCCGTCCAGTCGACCGGCACTCCGGCGGCCCAGAGCTGCCCGACGGCGCTGGTGAGGGTGGTGACGTCGGACTGGTTGCGGCGCAGCGTGGCCACGTACCGGACGTCGTCGGCCGACTCCGCCTCGGCGGCCATGGCGGTCAGGACCGCGTCGGGGCCGACCTCCAGGAACGTGTCGACGCCATGCGCCCGCAGAGCCGCCACCCCGTCGGCGAACCGCACCGCCTGACGCACGTGCCGCACCCAGTAACCCGGGTCGGTGATCTCTGCGGCGTCCGCGACCGCGCCGGTCACGTTCGACACGACCGGCACCCGCGGCGACTGCCACGACAGCCCCGCCACCACCGACGCGAGCTCGTCAAGCATCGGCTCCATCAACCGCGAGTGGAACGCGTGACTGACCGAGAGTTCCTTGACCCGCCAACCCCGCTCACGCCCAACCGCCACCACCGACGCGACCTCGTCGCCGGCACCGGAGACCACCACCGACGCGGGACCGTTCACCGCCGCGACGTCCACTCCGGCACCCGCAGCATCGATGACGCCGCGAACGTCGACCTCGGACGCGCCGACCGCCGCCATCACGCCGCCGGCCGGCAGCGCCTGCATCAACCGACCCCGCGCCGCCACCAGCGTGCACGCATCAGCGAGGGACAACATCCCCGCCACATACGCAGCCGTCACCTCACCGATCGAATGACCCGCCAGGAAATCCGCCCGCACACCCCACGACGACAGCAACTCCCACAGGGCCGCCTCGACCGCGAACAGGCCAGCCTGCGCGAAGACCGTCTGGTCCAGCAGCGCGGCGTCCGCAGACCCCGGCTCGGCGAACACGACCTCCCGCAGCGGACGCGGCAACAAACCGTCGAACCCGGCGCACACCCCGTCGAACGCCGACGCGAACACCGGGAACACCCCGTACAGCCCACGGCCCATGCCTGCGCGCTGCGAGCCCTGACCCGTGAACAACACCGCCCGACGACCCGCCGACACCACACCCGACACCACCGAC
>NZ_JBSGDY010000330.1:0-2536 GCF_053602615.1 Micromonospora sp. NPDC004336 | reverse complement strand
GGCCGGCCCCGCCGTGCGTGGGTTGCTCCGGGGCGGCGGTCGCCGGCCGATGCCGCATCGCCTCCACCATCTTGATCACCCCGGCGACGCCGGCGGCGGCCTGGGTGTGGCCGATGTTCGACTTGATCGAGCCGAGCAGCAGCGGTGCGGCGTCGCCCCGTTCCTGGCCGTAGGTGGCGAGCAGCGCCTGCGCCTCGATCGGGTCGCCGAGGGTGGTGCCGGTGCCGTGCGCCTCCACCACGTCGACCAGGTCGGGGGTGAGCTTCGCGCCGGCCAGGGCCTGCCGGATGACGCGCTGCTGGGACGGGCCGTTGGGGGCGGTGAGCCCGTTCGACGCGCCGTCGGCGTTGACGGCGGAGCCGCGGATGATCCCGAGCACGGGGTGGCCGTTGCGGCGGGCGTCGCCGAGCCGTTCCAGCAGCAGCATGCCGACGCCCTCGGACCAGCCGGTGCCGTCGGCGGCGGCGGCGAACGACTTGCACCGGCCGTCGGCGGCCAGCCCGCGCTGCCGGGAGAACTCGACGAACGGGCCGGGGGTGGCCAGGACGGTGGCGCCGCCGGCCAGGGCGAGGCCGCACTCCCGCTGGCGCAGCGCCTGGCAGGCGAGGTGGATGGCGACCGACGCCGACGAGCACGCGGTGTCCACGGTGACCGACGGGCCCTCGAGCCCGAACGTGTACGCCAGCCGGCCGGAGACGACGCTGGCGGCGGTGCCGGTCAGCACGTACCCCTCGACGCCGGGCGCCCGGTGCAGCACGGCGGCGTAGTCCTGCCCGGAGGTGCCGACGAAGACGCCGGAGCGGCTGCCGCGCAGCGACAGCGGGGCGATGCCGGCCCGCTCGAACAGCTCCCAGGTGACCTCCAGCAGCAGCCGCTGCTGCGGGTCCATGGCGACGGCCTCGCGCGGCGAGATGCCGAACAGGGCGGCGTCGAAGCGCCCCGCGTCGGGCAGGAACCCGCCGGCGGTGGTGTACGAGGTGCCGGAGTTGTCGGGGTCGGCGTGGTAGAGCCGGTCCAGGTCCCAGCCCCGGTCGGTGGGGAAGTCGCCGATGGCGTCCCCGCCGGACGAGACGAACTCCCACAGCTGTTCGGGCGAGTTGATGCCGCCCGGGTAGCGGCAGCTCATCGCCACGATGGCCACCGGCTCGGACTCCTCGGCGGTGACCTCGCGCAGCCGTTGGCGGGTCTGCTGCAGCTCGGCGACGACCCGCGTCAGGTATTCGCGCAGCCGCTCTTCGTCCGCCATGACATCTCGCTTTCTCGTGACACCACAGGTCCCCGGGCGGCTCAGGAGAGCCCGAGGTCCTGGTCGATGAGGTCGAACAGCTCCTGGTTGCTGGCCGCCCGCAGCCGGTCGGCCACCTCGGCGGTCTCCTCCCGGCGTTCCTCGGCGGCGCCGAGCCGTTCGAGCAGGCTGTGCAGCCGCATCGTGATCCGCACCCGGCCGATGTCGTCCGGGTCGCGCAGCGCGAGGGCGCTCTCCAACTGGTCCAGCTCCGCCAGGGTCGGCAGCGCCTCCACCGAGGCCTCGTCGAGCAGTTCCGCCCGCAGGTGCTCGGCGAGCGCCTGCGGGGTCGGATGGTCGAAGACCACCGAGCTGGGCAGGCTCAGGCCGGTCGACCGGGCGAGCCGACCCCGCAGCTCCACGGCGGTCAGCGAGTCGAAGCCGAGGTCCCGGAAGGGCCGGCCGGCCTCCACGGCGTACGGGCTGTCGTGGCCGATGACCTCGCCGGCGGCGGCTCGGATGAGGTCGACCAGCACCCGGGCCTGCTCGGCCGGGGTCAGCTCGCCGAGCCGCTTGCGCAGTTCGCCGGCGACCCGGTCGCCGTCCCCGGCGTCCGCGCGCTCCGCCGCCGCCCGGGCGGCCACCTCGGCGATGTCGCCGATCAGCGGTCGGGGCCGGGCGGAGGCGAACACCGGCGCGAAGCGGTCCCAGTCGACGTCGGCCACGGTGAGGGCGGTGTCGTCGCCGGCGAGGCCGGCGCGCAGGGCGGCCATCGCCGGTTCCCGGTCGAGCAGGGACACGCCGCGCCGGCTCATGGCCGCCGCGTGCGCGTCGGTCACCATGCCGCCGCCGGCCCACGGGCCCCAGTTCACCGAGAGGTGCCGAGGGCTCCCGGCCGGCCGGGACTGCGCCCAGGCGTCCAGGAAGGCGTTGCCGGCGGCGTACGCGCCGTGGTCGCCGACGCCCCAGACCGCCGCGATGGAGGAAAAGTGGACGACCAGTTCGAGCGGCCCGGGGTCGAGGAACTCGTCGAGGTGCCGGGCGCCGGCGATCTTGCCGGACACGACGTCGGCGAGTTCCGCCTCGGTCACCGCGGCGACCGGGTTGAGCCGCCCCACCCCGGCGGCGTGCACCACTGCGTGCACGGTCTCGCCGTCGGCCCGCAGCCCCCGGGCGAGCTCCGCCACCGCGTCCCGGTCGGCCAGGTCGCACGCCAGCACGCGGGCCTCGGCGCCGAGGGCGGCCAGCTCCGCCACCGCCTCGTCGGCGCCGGGTGCCGCCGCGCCGCGCCGGCTGACCAGCAGCAGCCGG
>NZ_JBSGDY010000329.1:0-2581 GCF_053602615.1 Micromonospora sp. NPDC004336 | reverse complement strand
CCACCGGCGGCGTCGCCGGACGCTCGGCCATCGGCGGCGTCGCTCGGCGCGGTCACGCCGGCTCCCAGGTCGCCACGAAGTAGGCCACGCCGTAGGGCGCCGCGTCGTAGGTCACCTCGCCGCGCCACTGCCCGCCCGTCGCGTCCGCCGCGCCGGCGAGCACCTGCCAGGCCGCCCGGCCGGCGACCCTCAGCTCCGCCGACAGCCCCGGGTCCAGCCCGCGCAGGGCGTCCGCGTCCGCGCCGGCCAGGGCGCGGACGACCCCCTCGTCGTACGCCTGCGCGCGGGGGTCGTCGTAGCCGGGCGCCTTCTCGCCCCGGCAGGCGGACCCGTCCCCCAGTACCAGCAGGGCGACCCGGCCCTCGGCTCCGCGTACCAGCTCCGCCCCGAGCGCGGCGCACTCGTCGGGGGCCGCGTCGGCGGCGACCGCCGAGGCGAACCGGGGCAGGTCGGTGCCGGTCCGGCCGAGCAGCCACGCGCCGACGGTCAGGCTCAGCGGCAGCCGCTCCCCGCCGGCGCAGTTGGTCTTCCACAGCCGGACGTGCCGGTCCACCCCGTACGCCCGCAGGGAGCCGTAGTCGGCGCTCCGGAAACGGACGGTCTCCGGCCCGCCGCCGACCAGCAGGATCTGGTCGGGCGCGGCGGCGAGCAGCCGGCCGACGGCCGCGTCGCACGCCGCGCGCAGGTCGTCCAGCTCGCCCGCGGCGGCGCCGGCCACCTCGGGCAGGAGCAGGGGCGGATGCGGGCAGACGGCGGCGGCGACCAGGGGCACCCGTCCACCGTAGCGGGACACCCCGGTGCGCCCCCGCGCCGATCCGGTCATTCGGGGGCTAGGACACCGTATGGTCACGGTCGGCGATAGGCGCTCGACGCGGACGGGGTCGGACCTGTGACAATGCCGGGAGTAACTTTGCTGCGCCGTGGCGGCGATCGTGGGGCTGCTCCCCGACGCCGGGAGAACGAGGATGGGCACATGAGCGACTGGACTGCCTTCGGACGGGTGGACGCGGACGGCACCGTGTACGTCAAGACCGCCGAGGGCGAGCGGGTGGTCGGATCCTGGCAGGCGGGAGCGCCCGAGGAGGGGCTGGCCCACTTCGCCCGCCGTTTCGACGACCTGGTGACCGAGGTCAACCTGACGGAGGCGCGGCTCAACTCGGGTGCGGCGGACGCCGGCCACTCGCTGACCACGATCCGCCGGATCCGTGCCTCGCTCGCTGAGGCGCACGTCGTCGGCGACATCGACGCGCTGGCCGCCCGGCTGGACCGGCTCGCCGCCGTCGCCGAGGAGAAGGCCGGCGAGGCCAAGGCCGCCAAGGAGGCCGCCCGGGGCGAGGCGCTGGCCCGCAAGCAGGCCCTGGTCGAGGAGGCGGAGAAGCTGGCCGCCGAGTCGACCGGCTGGAAGACCGCCGGCGACCGGCTCAAGGAGATCCTCGACGAGTGGAAGACCATTCGCGGGGTCGACAAGAAGACCGACGGCGAGCTGTGGAAGCGGTTCGCCGCCGCCCGGGACGGCTTCACCCGTCGCCGGGGCGCCCACTTCGCCTCCCTCGACGCGCAGCGCAAGCAGGCGCAGTCCGCCAAGGAGGAGCTGGTCGCCGAGGCGGAGAAGCTGAAGGACTCCACCGACTGGGCGGCCACGGCCAACCAGCTCAAGGACCTCATGAACCAGTGGAAGGCCGCCCCGCGCGCCTCCAAGGAGGCGGAGCAGAAGCTCTGGGAGAGGTTCCGGGCCGCGCAGGACGAGTTCTTCACCCGGCGCAGCGAGGTCTTCTCGGCCCGCGACAACGAGCAGCGGGCCAACCTGGAGCGCAAGCAGGCGCTGCTGGCGGAGGCCGAGGCGCTTGACGTCGACGGTGACCCGAAGGGCGCCCAGGCCAAGCTGCGGGAGATCCAGGCGCAGTGGCACGAGGCCGGCCGGGTGCCCCGCGAGGCGGCCGCCGGGCTGGAGCGGCGGCTGCGCGCCGTAGACGACAAGGTCCGCGAGGTGATGGACTCGGCCTGGCGGCGGACCACCAAGGAGGACAACCCGCTGCTGGCCCAGATGCGGGCGCAGGTCGCCGAGGCCGAGGAGCGGCTGGCCCGCGCCCAGGCCGCGGGCGACGCCAAGCGGATCCGCGAGGCCGAGCAGGCGCTCGCCTCGAAGCGGCAGTTCCTCCAGCTCGCCGAGCAGGCCGGCTGACCCCGATCCACCCCGGAAGCCCCTGCTCCCTGTCGGGAGCGGGGGCTTCCGCACATCCCGACGACACCTGCCCCGCGCCGGTCCCGGGGACGATCGCCCGCTCAGTCCCGCGCCGTCCCTACGCTCAGTCCCGCGCCGCGCCCGGGGCGGTCCCGCGCCATGGCCGGATGCGATCCCCACGCCGCGCCCGGGGCGGTCCCACGCCATGCCCGGGGCGGTCCCGCGCCGTGCACGGATGCGGTCCCGCGCCAGGCCCGGATCGATCCCGCGCCGCGCCCGGGGCGGTCCCGCGCCCTCCCGCGCCATGTGCCCGCGCCGGTCCCGATGCGCGTCCATCCCGCGTCCCGCACGCCATGATCCGGGCAACTTCCGGGAAACAGTGGCCTCCGGGGTTCCGGG
>NZ_JBSGDY010000328.1:0-2625 GCF_053602615.1 Micromonospora sp. NPDC004336 | reverse complement strand
CGAGGTGCTGGTCGCCGGTGAGCAGGTAGGCCGACCGCAGCAGCGCCGGGGTGCGGGTCCGGACGCCCGCCCGCCGCGGCCCGCCGGTCAGGTGACGGCGCAGGTCGATCCGTTCAGCGTGAACGAGGTCGGCCTGCCGGTGTCACCGGTGTGGGTGGCCTGGAAGCCGATGCTCACCGACGCGTTCGGCGCGATGGTCGCGTTGTAGGCGACGTTGCGCGCGGTCACCGCCCCGGCGGTCGGGGAGAAGGTGGCGTTCCAGCCGCCGGTGATGCGTTGTCCCCCGGGCAGCGTGAAGGCCAGCTGCCAGCCGTCGACCGTCGTGCCGCCGGTGTTCGTGATGGTCACCGACGCGGTCAGGCCGGTGTTCCAGGCGTTGACCGCGTACGCCACCCGGCAGGCGCCGGTGGGCGGGGGAGTGCTGGGCGGCGGGCTGCTCGGCGGCGGCGTGCTGGGCGGCGGGCTGCTCGGCGGCGGCGTGCTGGGCGGCGGGCTGCTCGGCGGCGTGGTCGCGTCCAGGCCGAAGAAGCGGATCGCCTGGGCGGCGTCGACCGGCAGGTTGTGCGAGACGCCCTGCATGCTGATCGCCTCGACCGGCGCGGTGCCGCCGCTGCCCCCGTAGCGGGTGCGGGTGTGACCGGCCTGCGGGCTGTCGGTGTAGGTCGGAGTCTGACCCAGCCCGTGCAGGTTGGTCCACTGCTTGATCTCCTCCGTGAAGTTCGGATAGCGCAGGACCTCGTCGTTCGTGCCGTGCCAGAGCTGCATCCGCGGTCGGCTGCCGGAATAGCCCGGGTACGCGCCGCGCACCAGGTCACCCCACTGCTGCGGGGTCCTGGTGACCTGGCCGTTGGCGCACTCGCTGTTCCATTCCGAGCCGTTGGTGGTGGCGAAGCAGCCGAAGGGCACGCCGGCGAAGGCGGCGCCGGCGCTGAACACGTCGGGATAGAGCCCCAGCAGCACGTTCGTCATCATGGCTCCCGACGAGACGCCGGTGGCGAAGATCCGGCCCGGGTCGACGGGGTACCGCTGCCGCACGTGGTCGACCATGGACTTGATGCCCACCGGATCGCTGCCGCCGTCGCGGCGCAGCGCCTGCGGGGACGAGACGTCGAAGCACTGGCTGCTGCGGGTGACGGACGGGTAGATCACGATGTAGCCGTACCGGTCGGCCAACGCCGCGAACTGGGTGCCCGAGTGGAAGGCCGGGCCCGTGCCGGTGCAGTAGTGCGCGGCGACCAGCAGGCCCGGACGCGGCGCGACGGTGTCCGGCACGTACAGGTACATGCGCAGGTTGCTCGGATTGGCACCGAAGTTGGTTACCTCGGTCAGCGTCGCGGCCGACGCCGGCGCGGTGGCGGCCACGGCCGTCAGCGCCGTCAGCGCGGCGGCCACCAGGGCGGCGCCGAGCAGTCTGATCTTCGTTCTCATGGCGGGGTTCCTCCGGAGGACGGCGGACAGGGCGGGGTGCGGATCGGGGGCTGCCCGGTCGCCCGATCGTGTCCGGCTCAGGAACATCGACAATTATCTATGTCATCCCGGGGTCTGGCAAGCGTGCCGAGGGTGACGCCCCCTCCCGGGGCGCACCCAGGGGGCGGCGCCCCCGGGGTGCGCCGTCACGGCGCCAGGCGCTTCTCGAACCAGTGGTGCGCGTAGTGCTCGGTGTTGTACGGCTCGACCTCCCGGTAGCCGGCCGCGCGGTACATCGCGATCGCCTCGGTCAGGTTGCGGTTGGTGTCGAGCCGGACGGTGTCCCAGCCCTGGGCGGCGGCGTGGCGCTCCAGCTCGCCCAGCAACCGTCGCCCGACCCCGAGCCCACGGACGGCGTCGGCCACCCAGACCCGCTTGATCTCGGCCGGCGCGTCGCGGTGGAGCCGGACCGCCCCGCAGCCGACGGGCTCGGCGTTGAGGGTGGCGAGCAGGAGCACCCCGGCCGGCGGGACGAGGTCCTCGTCCCGGACCGCGTTGCTCCGGGCCGGGTCGAACCCGTCGTCGAAGCGCCGGGCGACCTCCCGGACGTAGGCCCGCACGCACGCCCGGGCCCGTGGGTCGCCCGGCGGGCAGGGCTGGATCGTCACCATCGAGGCGACGAGCAGCCGCTCGACCTCGGCCATCGCCGCGACGAGCCGTTGCCGCCGCTGCCCGGTCAGCGGTTCGAGGATCGACGCGGCGAGCTCGTCGGAGCGCCTGTCGAGTTCGGACCACTCCGCCCGCCCGGCGTCGGTGAGCGCGGCGACCCGTACCCGCCCGTCGCCGCCGGCCCGGTCGGCGGGCCCGACGGTGACGAGCCCGTCGTGTTCGAGGGTGCGCAGGAGCCGACTGAGATGCCCCGAGTCCAGCCCGAGCCGGGCCCGCAACGCCCCGACCTCGGCGCCGTCGGGGCCGATCTCCCAGAGGACCCGGGCCTGCGCGAGGGGACGCCCGCGCGCCATGTACTCGTCGTCGAGGGCGCCCACCCGCTGGGTGACCGTTCGGTTGAACCGCCGCACGGCGGCGATGAGTTCGGCGTTCACGAAACCTGACTTTAGTCAGATATTCGGGGGTGGCGCCAGTGGCTCCGCGCAACGGCCCGGCGCCCCCGGTCCGCACCCGACCGGGACCGGGGAGACCCCGGGGTGGCGGCGGTCC
>NZ_JBSGDY010000327.1:0-2679 GCF_053602615.1 Micromonospora sp. NPDC004336 | reverse complement strand
GCGGGACGCCGGGGGGTGGTTCCGGACCCCCGGTCCCGGGCTCAGCCGCTGCGGCTGCTGTCCAGGAAGTACAGACCGGTGGTCGCCGCGCCGGAGAATCCGGCGATCTTGGCGGGGTCGTAGGCCGTGACGACCTTCGTGTGCAGGATCGGGTAGAGCGGGACCTCGTCGGCCACCATGTCGAGGGCCTGCTTCCACAGGGCCTTCCGGGCCGCCTCGTCGGAGGTCTGCGCCGCCTTGTCTAGCAGCGTGGCCATGGCCTTGCGGTCGGCGTCGTTCCAGCGGTAACGCTTGCCCGGCCAGGTCTCGCCGTAGTAGAACCAGCGCATCAGCAGGTCGGTGTCGACGCCGAAGACGCTCGGGTCGCCGGTGGCCATCAGCACGCGAAAGGTGTCCTTCGGGACGACGTCGCCGTAGATGGCAGCGGACGGCACCGTGTTGAGGCTGGCGTTGACGCCGATCTTCTTCCACTGCTCCACGACCAGCGGGGCGACGTCCTTCACCACGGAGTTGTCGGTGGTGTCGAGCTGGATCGACAGGTTCTTGACCCCGGCCTCGGCGAGCAGCGCCTTGGCCTTGTCGAGGTTGTGGTCGTAGACCGTGGCGGCCTTCTGGTAGCCCTTGTTGCCCTCGTCGAGGTAGCTCGTCGCCGGGCTGCCGTACCCGTTGAGCGCCGTCTTGATGACGGCGTCCTTGTCGATCGCGTAGTGCAGGGCCTGGCGCACCCGCTTGTCGTCGAACGGCGCCGCCTGCGTGTTGAACATGAGGAAGACCTGGTTGAAGGCCTGCTTCACGTCGACGGTGTACTTGCCCTTGAGCGAGTCGACGTTGAGGTACGGCACCGACTCGATCGCCTGCACCCGGCCGCCCTGCAGGTCGGACACCCGGGCCGCCGCCTCCGACGTGGTGTTCCACGTCATCGTGTCGACCTTGCTCGGGCGGGGGCCGTTGTAGTTGGCGTTCCGGCTCAGCTTGATGCCGGACTCCTTCGACGCGCTGTCCAGCTTCATGGGGCCGGAGCCGATCGGCGCCGTGTCGAAGGCCTTCGCGGCGGCCGCGTCGGCGGTCTTCGCCTTGGGCACGATCTTGATGACGGAGACGCGCTCGGCGAAGAGGGCGAACGGGTACTTCAGCTTGAACTCGGCCGTCGACGCGTCCTTGGCGGTGACCGTCTCGATGAACGGGATGAACCCCTGCATCAGCGGCGGCGCCGTCGGGTCGGCCGGCTTGAGCACCCGGTTGAAGGACCAGGCGACGTCCTCGCCGGTGACCGGGGTGCCGTCGGAGAACTTGGCGTCGTCCCGCAGGGACACGGTGTACGTGCGGCCGTCGGCGCTGGGCGTCGGGAAGGCCTTGGCCAGCGCGAGGTAGGGCTCGCGGGTGATCGGGTCCAGGTCGACGAGGCCCTCGAAGATGTGCTGGTTGGCCGCCGTCGCCACCGCCGACGAGGCGTTGCCGGGGTCGAACCCGCTGGAGAGGGTGAAGGCCATCGTCGCCTCGATCGACTTTCCGCCCTTACCGTCGGAGACGGCGTTGGTCGACGCGGGGCCGCCGCTGCACGCCGCCAGCCCGAGCGCCAGGGCCGCCGCGGTGGCCGCCGTGGCCAGCGAGCGGACCCGGGCCGGCGCGCCGAACCGCCTCCTCGACGGCTTGTGGGTGGTGCTCACGTGTTTGCCTCCATAGGCTCTTCATGCGCTCCGCGTGACCGCTCAGCGCTGCGGGGGATTCGAGTGTATGGGGTCTGACGTCTGACGTCTGATGCCGATACGCTGAGCGTGACAGATCCGTGAACGAAGGGCAAGGGGCAGATGACGACGATCGACGCGAGTCCGCTACGCGGGCAGGAGCGCCCGGGTCCCCGCCGGCAGGAGGTCGTTACCGGGATCAAGGAATACATCCTGCGCAATCACCTCAAGCCCGGCGACCTGCTGCCCACCGAGACGGAGCTGTGCGAGGCGGTCGGGGCCAGCCGGTCCAGCGTCCGGGAGGCGGTCAAGATCCTCTCGGCCCTCGACATCGTCGAGGTACGGCACGGGCACGGCACCTTCGTCGGTCGCATGTCCCTCAACGCCCTCGTGGAGAGCCTGGCCTTCCGTGGCCTGCTCAGCGGCGAGGAGGACCATCACGTGCTCGGGCAGGTAGTCGACGTCCGGCAGACGCTCGAACAGGGTCTGGCGGCCGAGATCATCGCCGTCCTCGACGAGGGCCACCGCGCGGAGCTCTCCGCGCTCGTCGACCAGATGGTCGACCTGGCCGCCCAGGACAAGGACTTCCTCGAGGTCGACCGGGCCTTCCACGTCAAGCTGATGGAGCCCCTGGGCAACGACCTGATCCTCCAGCTCACCGAGGCGTTCTGGCAGGTGCAGGCCATTGTGGCCCCCACCCTGCGCACGGAGCCCGAGCACCGGGTCATCACCGCCCAGCGGCATCGCGCCATCGTGGACGCCGTCACGGCCGGGGACCCGGCGGTGCTGCGGGCCGCCGTCGCCGAGCACTACGCGCCCATCCGCGAGAGCATCGCCCGCGCCGTCCAGGGGTGAGCCGGCACCCGTCCATGGGTGAGCCGGCACCCGTCCATGGGTGAGCCGGCACCCGTCCACGGGTGAGCCGACACGGGGCGGGGCGACGGGTCACCGGCCTGCCGTCGCCCGGCCCCCGGCGGCGACGCCGGAACGCCCC
>NZ_JBSGDY010000326.1:0-2744 GCF_053602615.1 Micromonospora sp. NPDC004336 | reverse complement strand
GTCGGCGACCACCACGACCGCGCCCCGGCCGCCGGCGACGGTCGCGGCGACCGCCTCGGCGTAGCGGGCGGGCCAGTCCTCGCCCGGCAGCGCCGACCAGACCGCCCGGGGTGCCCGCCCGTCGGCGAGCGCCCGGAGCAGGGCCGGCCCGGCCGGGTAATCCCCCCAGGCGGCCGGGTCGGGCGCGGCCACCGGCTCCGGAGGCGGCGCCGGCACTCCGCCGCTCGCCGGCGGCCCGTCGGGCGTGGCCCGGCCGTCGGGCATCGTCCGGTCCACGGACTCCGCCGCGTCGCCGGGCGCGGCCGCCGCATCGGGCGCGGTCGCCGCGTCCCGCGCGGCCGTCGCGGCCGTCGCGTCCGGCGCCGCCTCGGACCGGGCGCGGACGTCCTTCTCCACCCGGGCGTGCCGGGGCGGTACGGCGAGGCGGAGCACGTCGGCGAGGCTGCCGGCGTAGCGGTCGGCCACGGCCCGGGCCAGCCGGGCGACCTCCGGGGCCAGCACGGGCTCCGGCGAGACGACCTTCTCCAGGTAGGCCAGGCGGCCGGTGTGCCCGGAGTCGTCGGCCCGCTCCAGCAGCCAGCCGTCGACGAGCTGCCCCGCGAAGCGGACCTTCACCCGGGTGCCGGGGACGGCGTCGGCGTCCAGGTCGGCCGGGACGAGGTAGTCGAACGGGCGGTCCAGGTGCGCCAGGGGCACGTCGACGCAGACGCGAGCGACCGGCGACCCGTCCGCGGGTCGCCGGTCGCTGCGCCTGGTGCCGGTCAGGCTCCCGCGGCCGACTTGAGGTCGGCGGCCCGGTCGGTGCTCTCCCAGGTCAGGTCCGGCAGCTCGCGGCCGAAGTGGCCGTACGCGGCGGTCTGCTGGTAGATCGGGCGGAGCAGGTTGAGGTCCCGGATGATGGCGGCCGGGCGCAGGTCGAAGACCTCGGTGACGGCCTTCTCGATCGAGGCGACCGGCACGGTCTCGGTGCCGAACGTCTCGACGAAGAGGCTGACCGGGTGGGCCTTGCCGATCGCGTACGCGACCTGCACCTCGCACCGCTCGGCCAGGCCGGCGGCGACCACGTTCTTGGCCACCCAGCGGGTCGCGTACGCCGCCGAGCGGTCCACCTTCGACGGGTCCTTGCCGGAGAACGCGCCGCCGCCGTGCCGGGCGTAGCCGCCGTAGGTGTCGACGATGATCTTGCGACCGGTCAGGCCGGCGTCGCCCATCGGCCCGCCGATCTCGAAGCGGCCGGTCGGGTTGACCAGCAGCCGGTAGCCCTCGGTGTCCAGCTCCAGGCTCTCCAGCTCCGGGCCGATGACGTGCTCGCGCACGTCGGGGGTGAGCAGCGACTCCAGCGAGATGTCCGCCGCGTGCTGGCTGGACACGACCACCGTGTTGAGCCGGACGGGGCGCAGCCCCTCGTACTCGATGGTGACCTGGGTCTTGCCGTCGGGGCGCAGGTAGGGGATGGTGCCGTCCTTGCGGACCTGCGCCAGCCGGCGCGCCAGCCGGTGCGCCAGCGCGATCGGCAGCGGCATCAGCTCGGGCGTCTCGGAGCAGGCGAAGCCGAACATCATGCCCTGGTCGCCGGCGCCCTGGGCGTCCAGCGCGCTCTCCGACGCCCCGGTACGCAGCTCGAAGGCGTTGTCGACGCCCTGGGCGATGTCCTCCGACTGGGCGCCGATGGAGACGCTGACGCCGCAGGAGGCGCCGTCGAAGCCCTTCTTCGACGAGTCGTAGCCGATGTCGAGGATGGTCCGGCGGACGATGGTGGGGATGTCGGCGTACGCCTTGGTGGTCACCTCGCCGGCGATGTGCACCTGGCCGGTGGTGATCATGGTCTCGACCGCGACCCGGCTGCGCGGGTCCTCGGTGAGCAGGGCGTCGAGAATGCCGTCGCTGATCTGGTCGGCGATCTTGTCCGGGTGGCCTTCCGTGACCGATTCGGAAGTGAAGAGGCGGCGTGTCACGGCACTCCTAGCTTGTGGATAAGTCGTTCCGCGGAAGTCTAGTCATCCGGATCCGCGCCGGGGGCCTTCGGCCATGCTCGGTTCCAGCCGTCAGGAAAGGCCGGACAGCCGCGCCGCCACGAGATCCCAGACGCCGTCGGCGAGATCCTCCTTGGACTGTTCGGGCAGCCGGCTGACCGACCCGTCCGCGCCGATGACGGTCGCCGCGTTGGTGTCGGCGCCGAAGACCTTGTCGATGCCGACCTCGTTGATGACGATGAGGTCCGCCCGCTTGCGGGCGAGCTTGGCCCGCCCGTTGGCCTCCGCGTCGCCGGTCTCCGCGGCGAACACCACCAGCAGCTGCTCCGGGCGACGGCGCCGCCCCAGCTCCGCGGCGATGTCCGGGTTGGTGACGAGCGCGATGGTGGGCGCCTCGCCGTCGTCCGACTTCTTGATTTTGCCAGCCGCGTAGGTCGCCGGGCGGAAATCCGCCGGAGCCGCCGCCATCACGACCACGTCGGCCTCGGCCGCCGCCGCCAGCGTCGCCTCCCGCAGCTCGGCGGTGGTGCCGACGCGGACCAGGTCGACGCCGGCCGGGTCGGGCAGCGAGACGTTCGCCGAGACAAGGGTGACCCGGGCGCCCCGGGCGACGGCGCAGCGGGCGAAGGCGTAGCCCTGCTTGCCGGAGGAACGGTTGCCGAGGAAGCGCACCGGGTCGAGGGGCTCACGGGTGCCGCCCGCCGTCACCACCACGTGCCGCCCGGCCAGGTCGGCCGGGGCCGCGACGCCCCGGGCCAGGGCCCGGCGGGC
>NZ_JBSGDY010000325.1:0-2745 GCF_053602615.1 Micromonospora sp. NPDC004336 | reverse complement strand
GCCCACGGTCCCCAGGCGACGGAGGTCGCCGCCAGGCCCCGCGCGCGGCGCTGCTCGGCGAGCGCGTCGAGGAAGGCGTTGCCCGCCGCGTACGCCGCCTGCCCGCCGCTGCCCCACACGCCGGCGATGGAGGCGAACAGCACGAACGCGTCCAACGGCCGGTCGCCGAGCAGGGCGTCCAGGTGCCGTGCGCCGGCCACCTTGCCGTCGAGCACGGCGGCGAACGCCGCGAGATCCGTCTCCGCGATCATGCCGACGTCGCCGGCGCCCGCCGCGTGCACCACGGCGGTCAGCGGCGCGGCGTCCTCGTCCAGGCTCGCCAGCAGCGCCGCCACCTGGTCGCGGTCGGCCACGTCGCAGGCGACGACCGACGCCCGGACGCCCTGGGCGGTGAGTTCCTCGCGCAGCTCCACGGCCCCCGGGGCGCGCTCGCCACGGCGGCTGGTCAGCACGACGTGCTCCGCCCCGTTGGCCGCCGCCCAGCGGGCCACGTGGGCGCCGAGCGCGCCGGTGCCGCCGGTGATCAGCACCGTGCCGGACGGCTGCCAACGCTCCGCCGCCCCGACGGCGGCGGGCGCCGACCGGAGCAGCCGCCGGACGAACACCCCGGAGGAGCGTACGGCCACCTGGTCCTCGTCGCCGCCGCCCGTCACCACCCGGGCCAGCCGGTCCCACGCCGTCGCGTCGGCCTGCTCGGGCAGGTCCACCAGGCCACCCCACAGCTGGGAGTGCTCCAGGGCCGCCACCCGGCCCAACCCCCAGAGCGCGCCCTGGGCGGCGTCGCGCGGGACGTCGTCGTCGCCGGTGCTGACGCCGCCCTGGGTCAGGCACCACAGCCGGGTCGTCGCCCCGGTGTCGTGCAGCGCCTGGAGCAGCAGCAGCGTGGCGGCCGTCCCGACCGGTACGGCCGGGTGGGCGGGGTGCGGCTGCTGGCGGAGGCCGAGCAGGGAGAGCACGCCGGCGACGGGCCCGTCGGCCAGTGCGGCGGCCAGCCGCCGGGCGAGGTCCGCCCGGTCGGTGCCGGCCGCGTCGACGGTCAGCCGGACCACGTCGGCGCCGACGGCGGCGAGGGCCTTGGTGACCGCCTCCGTCCGCGTGCCGTCCGTGACGTCGTCTCCCGCCGTGACGAGCAGCCATGCGCCGGGCCTGCCCGGTACGGCGGCGAGGTCGGTCCGCTTCCACCCCACGCGGTACGACCAGGCGTCCGCGACCGCCCGCCGCGTGCGCGCCCGGTGCCAGGTCGACAGGGCCGGCAGGGCCGGGGTGAGGGCGTCCAGGGCGGCGCCGTCCTCGCCGAACTGCGCGGCGAGGGCGGTCAGGTCGCCCCGCTCGACGGCGGCCCAGAAGTCGGCGTCGTCGCCGTGGGTCGCCGACTGTCGCGGCCGGCTCGCCGGCTCGGGCCAGTAGCGCTCGCGCTGGAAGGCGTACGTGGGCAGGTCGACGCGCCGCGCGCCGGTGTCGGCGAACCACTGCCGCCAGGACACGGGCACGCCGTGCGCGTGCAGCTCGGCGAGGGCGTGCAGCAGCGCGTGCGCCTCGGGCCGGTCCCTGCGCTGGGCGGCGACGGCCAGCGCGGCGTCGTCGGGCAGGACGTCGGCGGCCATCGCGGTCAGGACGCTCTGCGGGCCGACCTCCAGGAACGTGTCCACGCCGGCGGCCTTCAGGGCGGTGACCCCGTCGGCGAAGCGCACCGCCTCCCGGACGTGCCGCACCCAGTACTCCGGGGTCCGGATCTCCTCGGCGTCGGCGAGCGCACCGGTCACGTTCGACACGACCGGCAGCAGCGGCGCCGCGAACGTCAGCCCGGCCAGGACCGCCCGGAACTCGTCGAGCATCGGCTCCATCAGCGGGCTGTGGAACGCGTGACTGACCGTGAGGCGGTGGGTGCGGACGCCCCGCTCGCGCCAGACCCGCTCCACCTCGTCCAACGCCTCGACGGCACCGGAGACCACCACTGCGGTCGGCCCGTTGACCGCCGCGATGCCGACCCGATCGGTCAGCCCGGCGATCGACTCCACGGACGTCGGCCCGTTGGCCGGCGCGATGCCGACCCGATCGGTCAGGGCGGCGATCGACTCCACCACGGCCTCTTCCGAAGCCGCCACCGCCAGCATTCCCCCGCCGGCCGGCAGCGCCTGCATCAGCCGGCCCCGCGCCGCCACCAGCGCGGCGGCGTCGGCCAGCGACAACACCCCCGCCACGTGCGCGGCCGTCACCTCACCGATCGAATGCCCGCCCACGAGGTCCGGCACCACACCGAACGACTCCACCAGGCGGAACAGCGCCACCTCGACCGCGAACAGGCCGGCCTGCGTGAACACCGTCTGGTCCAACAACGCCGACTCCGGCGTGCCCGCCTCGGCGAACAACACCTCCCGCAACGGACGCGGCAGCAGCGGGTCGAGCTGACCGCACACCTCGTCCAGCGCGGCCGCGAACACCGGGAACTGCGCGGACAACTCCCGACCCATCCCGGCGCGCTGCGCGCCCTGACCCGAGAAGACCACCGCGAGCTGACCCCGCTGCCCGCCCGGACCCGTGACCACGCCGGCCGAAGGCTCGCCCGCCGACAGGGCCTCGAGACCCGCCAGCACCTCGGCCCGGGTCGCGCCGGACAGCACCGCCTGATGCTCCAACACCGACCGCGACACCACCGACGACCACGCCACGTCCAACGGACGTACCGTCTCGTCACCGCCCAGCCACGCCGCCCACCGGCCCGCCTGCGCCGACAGCCCGACCGCG
>NZ_JBSGDY010000324.1:0-2769 GCF_053602615.1 Micromonospora sp. NPDC004336 | reverse complement strand
CCGGCAGGTCCCGGGCGATGGCGTGCCGGAACGCCTCGGGCCTCGGGCCCGACCGCGGCCCGAGGGGGTCGTCGGCGCGCCGGAGGATGTGGTCGGGTCGGGCCGGGTCGTCGGCGCCGGGGAGCGCGGCGAAGTCGGGTCGCAGCCCCTGCACCCACAGCGCCGCGGCGAGCCGGGCCATTTCCGCCAGCCCGTCGGGCCGTCCCTTCGAGGCGCTGGCCACGACGTGCCGTTGGCCGTGCAGCGTGTCGCGGACGAAGGCGGCCAGGCTGCCGTGGCCGACCTGCACGAAGACGCGGGCGCCCTCGTCGTGGAGGCGCTGCACCAGCTCGCGGAAGCGGACCGGCGAGACCAGGTGCCGGACGAGGAGCCTGCCCAGCGCCGGCGCGTCGTCGGGATAACGGTCCACCGTGGTCGCCGACCAGACGGGCACCGCCGAGGTCCGCAGCGGCACGGCGCGCAGGACGGCGGCGACCGGGTCGAGGTAGGGCGCGAGCATCGGGCTGTGGAACCCGGACCGGAACGGCAGGACGGTCCGGGGCATCGCCGGGTCGGCGATCCGGGCGAACGCGGTGTGGATCGCCGCGTCGGTGCCGCAGAGCACCGTCTGCCGAGGGCTGTTGTCGTGGGAGATGACCACGTCGGCGACCCCGTCGATCAGCCGTCTCGCCTCGGTGACCGGGCAGCCGACCACCGCGAACGCCACGTCGGGCAGCTGGTAGGCGTCCGGCCCCATGCCCCGGGCGAACTCGTCGAAGGCCTCCGCCGCCCACCTGCCGGCCGAGAACAGGGCGCTCCACTCGCCGGCGCTGTGCCCGGCGACGAGGTCCGGCCGGATGCCCAGCCGCCGCAGCGCGCCGTCGAGCAGCCGCCCGGTGTGCAGCAGGTCCCACGTCCGGCCGCCCACCGTCCCGGTGCGGTCCGGCTGGTGGCCGGGCAGGCCGAACGCCCCGGCCACGTCGTCGAGCGGCGGCCGGTCGTGGGCGGACAGGCCGGGGAAGAGGAACGCCACCTGGCCCGGCCGGCCCGGCCGCAGCACCGGGTCGGCGGTGTACCAGAGGTCGGCGGGGCCGTCCCACGACCGTTCCCGCAGCACGAGTTCCTGCGCGAGGGCGAGCCGGTCCGCCGTCGGCGTCAGCAGCGCCACCCGGCACGGCAGGTCGGGATCGGCCGGATCGGCGGGGCCGGGCCCGCCCCGGGCGACCGCCCGCAGCCGGTCGGCGAGCTCGGCGGGGGAGGACGCGGCGAGCCGCAGGACGGCCGGTCCCGTCGGGCGGGACTGCGGCGACCCGGCCGGCTCAGTCATCGAACCCGGTGGGCTGGAACGGGGCCGGGTCGCCGGCCACGTACAGCACCTGGTGCGCGTCCCGCGGGCCCTCGACGATCTCGCGCATCAGCGCCTCGACGCCGGCCTCGGGGTCGATCACCGCGATGCCGCGGCGCGCGTACTCCCGCTCCAGCTCCGCCGAGACCATCCCGCCGCCGGCGGCGGCCCACGGGCCCCACGCCACCGCCAGGGTGCGGCCGGTGAACCGGTCGGCGGCGGCCAGCGCGAGGGTGTCCAGCGCGTCGTTCGCCGCCGCGTAGTCGGCCTGCCCCCGGTTGCCGAACACGCCGGAGACGCTGGAGAAGTAGAGCAGCAGCCGCAGGTCCGGCTTCAGCGCGTCCAGCAGGACCCGGGCGCTGCGCACCTTCGCGTCGTAGACGGCGGAGAAGGACGCCTGGTCCTTGTCCCGGATGAGCCGGTCGTCGACCGCCCCGGCGCCGTGCACGACGACGTCGATGCGGCCGTGCCGGCGGTAGACCTCGTCGACCGTGGCGGCCAGCCGGGCGTCGTCGCGGATGTCGAAGCGGTGGTACCGCAGGGAGGCGGCGTGCGCGTCGAGCCGGTCGAGGACGGTGCGCAGCTCGCGCCCCGCGAGCAGGGCGCGCAGCCGGCGTTCCACCTCGGCCGGCGTGCCGGCGCCGGCGGCGAGCAGGGCGCGGCGCAGGTCGGCCGGGTCGGTCAGGCCGGCCGTGGCGGGGTCCTCGACCGCCGCCGGCGGGGCGGTGCGACCGATGATCTCCAGGTGGCAGCCGTACCGGTCGGTCAGCGCGACGGCCGTCCGGGCCGTGATGCCCCGCCCGCCGCCGGTGACCAGCACCACCGAGTCGGCGTCCAGGTCGAGCGTCGCGGGCCCGGCGGGGAGGTCCTGCCGGACGTGCCGGCGGGTCACCCGGGCGCCGCCGGGCAGGCCGACGATCCCGCGGGTGCCGGCGGCCATCTCGTCGACGACGCGGCCGGCGACCGCCTCCGCGCCGCCCTGCGGGTCCACGTCGAGCAGCCGGACCCGGGCCTGCGGGTACTCGTGGGCCACCGTGCGGACCAGCCCGGCGAAGCCGATCCCGGCCAGCGCGGCGTGCTGGCCGGCGGGGGCCGTCTCGGAGTCGACGGGCGCGAAGCGCCCGCCCATGGTGGTGACGACGGTGATGTCCGGCACCCCGGCGGTCAGCAGCGTGCGGAGCCGGTCGTAGGCCGCCGGCAGGGCCGGCTCCCCGTCGGCGTCGGTCACCGGCAGCAGGATCGCCAGGTCGAGTTCCGCCGGTGGGGTCGCCGCGTCGGCCGGGGCCGCCCCGCGGCGGGTCAGCCGGTCGCGCAGCGCGTCCGCGAGCGCGGGTGCGCCGCCGAGGACGGCGGCGACCCGGCCGGAGAGGTCGGCGGCGGCCCGGGACGGCGCGGGCAGCGGCAGCAGGGCGGGCACGTACCGGTCGGGCGCGCGGCCCGGGGCG
>NZ_JBSGDY010000323.1:0-2780 GCF_053602615.1 Micromonospora sp. NPDC004336 | reverse complement strand
CGGTGATGGGCAGCGAGGGCGCGGGCGTGGTGGTCGAGGTCGGCCCCGGCGTGACCGACCTGGCGCCGGGCGACCGGGTGCTCGGCATGTTCGAGTGCGCCTTCGGCCCGCAGGCGATCGCCGCGCGGGAGCGGATCGCCCGGATGCCCGCCGGCTGGTCGTTCACCCAGGCGGCCTCGATGCCGCTGGTCTTTCTGACGGCCTACTACGCGCTGCGTGACCTGGCGGGTCTGCGGGCCGGGGAGTCGGTGCTGATCCACAACGGGGCGGGTGGGGTCGGCATGGCCGCGATCCAGCTCGCCCACCATCTCGGCGCGACCGTGTACGCCACGGCGAGTCCCGGTAAGTGGGGCGTGCTGCGCGGCCTTGGGGTGGCCGGGGAGCGGATCGCGTCGTCGCGTACCACCGGGTTCGAGGGTTCGTTCGCGTCGGTCACCGGCGGGGCCGGGGTGGACGTGGTGCTGGATGCCCTGGCCGGTGAGTTCGTCGACGCGTCGCTGCGGCTGCTGCCGCGCGGTGGTCGATTCGTGGAGATGGGCAAGGCGGACCTGCGCGATCCCGCCATGGTCGCCGCCGAGCATCCGGGCGTCACCTACCGCGCCTTCGACCTCAACGAGGCGGGCAGCGCCCGGATCGGCGAGATGCTGGCCGAGATCCTCGCGCTGTTCGAGCGAGGCGCGCTGCGTCCGCTGCCGGTGCGGGCGTGGGACGTGCGCCACGCCCGGCAGGCGCTGCGGCACATCAGCCAGGCCCGCCACGTCGGCAAGGTGGTGCTGCGCGTTCCCACCCCGGTGGACCCCGAGGGCACCGTGCTGGTCACCGGCGCCGCCGGGACGCTGGCCGGCGTGGTCGCCCGGCACCTCGTCGCCACCGGCCAGGCCCGGCACCTGCTGCTGGCCTCCCGCCGCCACCCCGACGGGGCCGGCGGGGACGACTACGCCACCCTCGTCCGGGACCTGACCGGCGCGGGCGCCGAGGTCACCGCCGTGGCGGTCGACGTCAGCGACCCCGCGCAGGTGACCCGGCTGGTCGCCGGGATCGACCCCGCGCACCCGCTCACCGCCGTCATCCACACCGCCGGGATCCTCGCCGACGCGACGATCGGCTCGCTCGACGCGCGGTCGCTCGACGTGGTGCTGGCGCCGAAGGTGGACGCCGGCTGGGCGCTGCACGAGGCCACCCGGCACCTGGACCTGTCGGCGTTCGTGCTGTTCTCCTCGGTCGCGGCCACCCTCGGCTCGCCCGGGCAGGGCAACTACGCGGCGGCCAACGCCTTCCTCGACGCCCTCGCCCGGCACCGCCACCAGCAGGGCCTGCCCGCCACCAGCCTCGCGTGGGGCATGTGGGCCACCGCCAGCGCGATGACCGCCCACCTTGACGGCGACGACCAGCAGCGGCTGCGGCGCGTCGGCATGAGCGGCCTCTCCCCGGCCGAGGGCGCCGAACTCCTCGACGCGGCCCTGCCGTCGGCCGCGCCGCTCGTCGTCGCGGCCCGGCTCCAGGTCACCGGCGAGGCCGACCAGGTGCCGCCGCTGCTGCGGCAACTCGTCCGCGCCGCCGGCCGGCGGCGCACGGCCGGCGACCGGCCGGCCGCCGGGGCGTCCTGGCGGGACCGGCTGGCCGGGCTGCCCGAGGCGGACGCCCGGCAGGCGCTGGTCGACCTGGTCTGCGGGCAGGCCGCGACCGTGCTCGGTCACGCCTCGACGCTGGCGGTCTCCGCCGCCCGGGCCTTCAGGGACCTCGGCTTCGACTCGCTGACCTCGGTGGAGCTTCGCAACCGGCTGGGCGCCGCGACCGGGCTGCGGCTTCCCGCCACGCTGGCCTTCGACCACCCCACCCCGGCCCGGCTGGCCGACCACCTGTTCCAGCAGCTCGGCCCCGCCACCGGCGCCGGCCCGACCGTGCGTACCGTCGGCACCGGCGACGCCGACGAGCCGATCGCCATCATCGGCATGGCCTGCCGCTACCCCGGCGGCGTCGCCACCCCCGAGCAGCTGTGGCGGCTCGTCGCCTCCGGGGCCGACGCCATCGGCGGATTCCCCACCGACCGCGGCTGGGACCTCGACCGGCTCTACGGCGCGGCCGGCGACCAGGCCGGCGGCACCGTCACCGACCAGGGCGGCTTCCTCTACGACGCGGCCGACTTCGACGCCGGCTTCTTCAACGTCAGCCCGCGCGAGGCCCTGGCCATGGACCCGCAGCAGCGGCTGCTGCTGGAGACCGCCTGGGAGAGCTTCGAGTACGCCGGCATCGACCCCACCGGGATCGCCGGCACCGCCACCGGCGTCTTCGTCGGCGCCGCCTCCTCCGGCTACGCCGGCAGCGGCCGCGAGGACCTGGACGGCCTCGAGGGGCACCTGCTGACCGGTACGGCGGGCAGCGTCGCCTCCGGGCGGGTGGCCTACACGTTCGGTCTCGAAGGCCCGGCCGTCACCGTCGACACGGCCTGCTCCTCGTCCCTGGTGGCCCTGCACCTCGCCGCCCAGGCGCTGCGCGGCGGCGAGTGCGACCTGGCGCTGGCCGGCGGGGTGGCGCTGATGGCGCAGCCCGGCATGTTCTCCGAGTTCTCCCGCCAGGGCGGGCTGGCCCCGGACGGGCGGTGCAAGGCGTTCGCCGCCGCCGCCGACGGCACCGGCTGGTCCGAGGGCGTCGGCATGCTGCTGGTGGAGCGCCTCTCCGACGCGCGGCGCAACGGCCACCGCGTCCTCGCCGTCGTGCGGGGCAGCGCGGTCAACCAGGACGGCGCCCGGCGACAGCCAACTACCGGGTCGACGCCTGGT
>NZ_JBSGDY010000322.1:0-2802 GCF_053602615.1 Micromonospora sp. NPDC004336 | reverse complement strand
GGGCGGGGCGGGGCCGTTTTGGGGCGGGGGGTGGGCCGGGGCCCCCCCCCACCGGGGGGGGGGGCCCCCCCCCCCCCGGCGCCGGCCCCCCCCACTACCGGGGCGCCCCGCTCAGGCGCCCGCGCCCCGGACGGCGACGCCGTGGCTGGTGTACGCGTACGCGTAGGTGGCGTCGCCGTCGAACCGGATGTGGTAGGTGTACTGGCCGCCCACCGGGGGCGTGTCGGTGACGGTGAACGAACCGTCGGCGGCGAGCGGCGCCGGCGGCAGGTCGGTCCCGACGGAGCCACTGCTGTTGGTGTGGACCCGGTACACGACGATCGACCCGGCGGCCGGCGTGGGCACGTTGCCGGCGGTCGCCATCCGGCCGGTGAGCGTGAGTGGCTTCCTGGCGTTCGCCGTCGTCGGGCCGGTGACGGTCAGCGAGGTGGGGTGCTGGGCGACGTCCACGGTGGTCGTGGTCCTCGACCAGCGGAATCGGGCGCTGCCGTCCCAGGTGGCGGTGTAGCTGACCCTGCCGCCGGCCGGCGGGGTGTCGGTGACGGTGAAGGTGCCGTCCTCGGCGGTGGCCACGCCGGGCAGCGTGGCGGTGGTGCCGTCGGGCAGCGTGCGGGTGATCTCGATCGGCTGTGTCCCGGGCGCGGAGCCGTCGGGAACGGTGAGCCTGCCGGTCATGGACAGCGGCTCCAGCGCGGTCGCCGCACCGGTGGCCGACAGGCTCAGCGTGGACGCCGGCAGCAGTGCGCCCTCCACGCGCCACAGGTGGTACCGGTTGTTCGGCGAGTCGTTGAGCAGCGCGTAGAGGTCGCCGCCCAGCACGGAGAGGCTGCCGGTGACCAGGTCGCCCTTGTAGGTCATCTGCGCCTGGTGGGTCATCGCCCCGGTGGCGGCGTCGTACACCCCGGCGTAGGGGCCGTGGCCCGAGCCGTAGAAGGCGGTGCCGACGTGTGCGCCGTCCGGGCTGAGCGCGACCGCGCCCGGCGAGCCCGGGTGGTCGGCCCGCGATCCGTAGCTGCGGACCTTGGCCAGGGTCCTGGTGTCCCAGACGTCGAAGCCGGAGGTGGCGAAGACGGAGACGGCCCGGGTGCCGTCGGGCGTGATGGTCAGGTCGGTCAGGTTGTACAGGTCGTTGTCGGCGCCGTCGATCACCCCACGCAACGTCGCCGGGGTGGTGCTGACGTCGTACACCCGGGGGCTGGCGGGGTTGATCCCCGCCTCGGCGGTGAAGACCGTGTCGCCGGCGCCGGCGACCAGGGGCGCCCCGTACATCCCGGTGGCGACGGGGACGGGCGTGGGCGCCGCCACGGACAGGTCGAGGCCGAGGACGCCGCCGACGAAGTCGTTCTTGACGCCGTAGCCCACCCAGAGCCGGTCGCCGTCGAGGGACAGGTTCGCCGGGGACGGGTGCCCCGCCAGGTTGATCCGGCGGACGACGGCGAGGGTGGCCGCGTCGATCTCGGCGATCTCGTTCGAGCCGGCCAGGGCCGCGTAGACCCGGCTGCCGTCGGGCGTGACGGCCAGGCCGGCCGGGCGGGCCAGGCCGGTGACGCTGCCGGTGAGCGTGCCGCGGGCGTCGGCGACCACGATCCGGTCGCTCGCGGAGACGAAGACCCGGCCGCCGGCCGCGGCCGTGTCGACGACGCCGGTGACGCCGGGGATCAGGGTCGCGGTGTCCCTGGCCGCGGCGGGTGTGGTGGTGACGACGAGGCCGGCCGCGGCGGCCATCGTCGATGCCAGGACTGAGCCGATCACTGTGCGCAACCGCACGTGCGGTCCCCTTTCGGTGGTAACCCCGTGATGCCACGGCGGCCGGCGGAGCCGGCGCCGGGCGCGCGACAAGATCGTCGCGTCCGGGGATTAGGCGTCCGCCCGACCGCCGGCGTTACACAATGGACGACAATCACCGTCAATGGCATGCGGCTGCCGTCCATCGCCGCTCGCCGATGCGGAATTGGCGGTTCGCCTGTCGCCCGCGCCGGCACCACCCGGCCCGGCGGTCGCGTCCCCCGCCCTCAGTCGAGGTCCGCACAGGCCCGCTCGTGTGGCAGCAGCGGCCGGACCACCAGGCGTACCCGCTGGGTCTCGGCCTGCCAGCGGGTCCCGCCGTCGGCCGCGCCGGCCTGGTTTCGCAGTGTTGCCAGCGCCGCGCCGTCGACCACGAGGCACGGCCGTCGGGGCGCGCCGTCCATCGCGGACAGGGGCACCTCCAGCGGCCAGGGCCGCACGTCGGAGCCGTCGTCCTCCGCGGCCACCACCAGCACGGCGGCCCGCTGCGGCAGGTACTCCCCGGCGTCGACACCGGCGGCAGCCGCCGCGTCGGCGAACGCGATCGCGTCACCCCGGTCGCCGGTCTCGTCCCGCGACGGCTGCCGCACCGTCGTGGTGTACGTGCCGTCGGTCGTGGTCAGCCGCACGGTGAGCACGGCCGCGTCGGTGTCCTGCCGGGGATGGTCGCGATCGGTGAAGAGGCCCGCCTCGGCTGCCCGCCCGAACAGCGCGTCGACCTGCGCCGTCGAGAGCGTCCGGCGTCGGCCGGTCAGCAGCGCGCCACGGTCCTCGCCCCGGGTCACGGCGGTGCCGTCGCCGTAGAGCGTGAACGTCGGCAGAGCCCACTGCCCGGCGCCGGCGACGAGACCGGCGCGCCGGTCGACCTCGACGACGACGGTCTGCGCGCCTGTCGCGGGCCGGGGCGCCGGTCGGTCACCGCAGGCGGCGAGCAGGAGCACCACGCAGAGCAGCAGGCGTCTGATCATCACGGTATGACGCTCCCTGTCGCCTGCGGGTTCCGGCGGACGCCCGGGC
>NZ_JBSGDY010000321.1:0-2847 GCF_053602615.1 Micromonospora sp. NPDC004336 | reverse complement strand
TCTACTTCGGCCTGGTCCGGGCGCTGGCCGAGGCCGACCGGCCGCTGTGGTCGCAGATGTCGTTCAGCGCCGCCGAGGAGAACTTCACCAGTTGCGCCCGGCACGGCATCGACGCCCAGGTCTTCTGGCCGGGCCTGGGCTATCTCCCCGTCACCGAGCTGGTGCTGCGCCGGCTGCTGCCGCTGGCCCACCACGGGCTGGACCGGTGGGGCCTGGCGGCGGCCGAGCGGGACCGCCTGCTCGGCATCATCGAGCAGCGCTGCCTGACTGGGCGCAACGGCGCGAGCTGGCAGGTGGAGACGCTGCACCGGCTGGAGTCCACCGACCACCTCGACCGGCCGGAGGCGCTTCGCGAGGTGGTGCGGCACTACGTGACGCTGATGCACAGCAACCGGCCGGTCCACGAGTGGCCCATCCCCTGACCGGGCACCCGCGTCAGGACGGCCCCGACTCCTCCCGCAGGTACGCCCCCGACACCTCGGAGCGGACGGTCCACCCGAGCGCGCCGTAGAGGGCGCGTCCGTCGTCGGTGGCGACGAGGATCCCCGTGCGCGCCCCGAGCCTCGCCCCGTGGTCGCAGAGCGCCCGCATGACGACGCTGCCCAGCCCGCGCCGCCGGTGGGCGGGCACCGTCTCGACCTGGTCGACGACGGCGAACTCCCCCGCGCCGGCGAGCCGCCCGGAGGCCGCCCTGCGCCCGTCCGCGTCGAGGACCGTCGCGACGACGACCCCGCCCTCGGCGACGACCCGGGTCACGTACGGTGCCGGCGGCTCGACCGTGCCCGGCGTCAGCGGCGCGCTCATCAGGTATCCGGCGCTGTCCAGCGTCCACCCGTCGGGCAGGGCGGCGCGCAGGCCGGCGCGGTCCCCGGCGACCTTGATCCAGGTGCCCGGCGCCGTCAGCTCGCGGCCGAGCCGCCCGAGCGAGCCGGCGTCGTAGGTGTGCAGCACGTGGCGTACCCGATGCCCCGGCAGGCCGACGTCGACGCGGAAACCGCCGGGGACGGCGACGGGGGCGGGAGTGCCCCGGGAGACGGCCCAGCCGCGCCCCCAGGCCGCCATGAGCCCGGGCACGGTCTGCGGCGGGTTTGCCACGGCGGTCCGGGCGAGCGCATCCGACATGGGTTGTCCTTTCGCGGCGACGTCGTTCCCCGGCCACCTTATTGCAAAGGTTTGGCAACAAGCGCGCCGCGGTGCCCGCGATCACCGGGCCGGCATCCCACCGAGGGCGGAGGCCCACTCCGGGCTCGGTGAGCTCCGGGCCGCGCCGCCAAGGCCGCCGGCCACGGCCGGGGCCGGGGCGACGGCAGGCTGGCGCCGTGGCCAGAGCCGGGGCTTACGCCGGGGCCGGAGCCGGGGCTTACGCCGGGGCCGGAGCCGGGGCTTACGCCGGGGCCGGGGCCGGGGCGGGGGCGGGGGCCGGGGCCGGGGCCGGGGCCGGGGCGGGGGCCGGGGCCGGGGCCGGGGCCGGGGCCGGGGCGGGGGCCGGGGCCAGGGCGGGGGCCGGGGGCCGGGGCTTATGCCGGGGGCCGGGGCCGGCTGGGCGCGGCGCCGGCGCGATTGCGCACGTTGGAAGAACCGGGCCAGCGGCGGTCGCCCCATGATGGAACGCGGACACCGGCCCGCCGCTCGGCACCCGGGACGCCGAGCAATCGCATTTACGTCCACCAATGACGGCGCGACGCCGGTCGCGGGTGCCGGCGCAGCGCCCGAGCGCCTTGGCGGCCCCTCCCCGCCGCCCGCCATCGGCCCCTCCCCACCCCGAGGAGCGCATGTGACGCAGACCCAGCGATCCCCCCAGCAGCCCACCGCATCCGTACCCCTGCGGCCCGACGCCCCGCGCACCGGAACGTCCGCGTTCGTCACCGGGCACTTCCCCCGGCGGCGCGGGCTGATCATCCTGCTCAGCGTCATCGGCGGTTTCCTGCTGACCGTGGTCTGGTCGGCCGAGTTCGTCGACCAGACCATCGGCGACAACGTCGCCAACACCCTGCTCGGTCACGACGCCAAGGAGACCCCCATCCAGGGCATCGCGGCCGGCGTCCTGTTCGCCTTCGTCTCCGGCATCGCGGGAACGTTCACCGCCTGCAACATCGCCGCCTTCGGCGCCCTCGCCCCGCTGACCGGCACCACCGGCAGCAGGTTCAGCAGGTTCGTCCAGCCGCTGAAACCGCTGGGCTGGATGTCGGTGGGCATGATCGCGGTGTCGGCCACCTACGGCGCGATCGTGGGGATCGTCGGCACCTCGATGCCGCAGTTCTCCACCGCCGCCAACACGCCCGGCAGCCTGTCGCCGCGCAGCATCCAGTCGATGGTGGTCTTCGGCGTGATCGGCCTGGTGATGATCTATCTCGGTCTGGCCGCGCTCGGCGTGGTGCCGGACCCGTTCGCCCGGATCGCCCAGCGCCACCCGAACGCACCGATGGTCTTCATGGGCGCGCTGATCGCCGGGTTCCTCATCGGACGGCCCTTCGCGCTGTTCCGGCAGATGTTCCGCGACGCCGCCGAGAGCGGCAACCCCCTCTACGGGGCGGCGGCGTTCACCCTCCAGTCGATCGGCAACATCGTCATCATGGCGGTGCTGTTCCTGCTCCTGGCCTGGCTGGCCGGCTCGCGCCTGCAACGCTGGTTCAGTGCCCGGCCGGCCCGGCTGGCGACCCTGACCGCGGTCGCCTTCATCGTCGCCGGCGCCTTCACCTTCCTCTACTGGGACGTGCGGCTGCTCGCCCGCCGCGAGATCATCCCCTGGTATCCGACGGCCCCCTGGTCCTGAGCGGACCGGTCGCGGGGCCGGGGCGAGGGTCTGCGGCAGCGGGTCGGGCGTGCCGAGCCACCACGTGTCGGTGC
>NZ_JBSGDY010000320.1:0-2860 GCF_053602615.1 Micromonospora sp. NPDC004336 | reverse complement strand
CGCCGCCGCGGCCGCGGCGGCGAGCACCGTCCGACGCGACGGGCCGGAGGGAGAGGTCATGAGGTGCCTTTCCATGGGGGTCGGGGCGCCGGCGGGGCGCCGAGCGCACCATAACGAGCAGCCGTCACTCCTGCCACGGCAGCCCGAGGTGTTTCACACCACCGGCGCCCCGGGGCCGTCCGGTGTAACACCGCCGACCTCGTTTCCGCCCGCCCGGGCAGGGTAGGGCGGTGGGGGACCAGACCCGACCGGTGCGCGAGGAGACGTCGGTGAGCGAGGACCAGCACACCCAGCAGGACCCCACCAGCCAGTACGGCCAGCAGGAGGGGCAACCGAAGCAGCAGCAGACGCCGCCCGGCTCGACGCAGGAGATGACCCCGAAGCCGGACCACGGCGAGGAGTCGTACCGGGGTAGCGGCAAGCTCGAGGGCCGGCGGGCGGTGATCACCGGCGGCGACTCCGGCATCGGCCGCGCGATCGCCATCGCGTACGCCCGGGAGGGCGCCGACGTGCTCATCTCCTATCTCGGCGAGGAGGAGGACGCCGACGCCCGGGAGACCGTGCGGCTCGTCGAGGAGGCCGGCCGCAGGGGCGTCGCGGTACGCGGCGACATCACCGACCAGCGGCACTGCGAGGAGCTGATCGAGCGCGCGGTGCGCGACCTCGGCGGGATCGACATCCTGGTCAACAACGCGGCCTACCAGATGTCGCAGGACAAGGGCATCCTCGGCATCAGCGACGAGCAGTTCGACCGGGTCCTCAAGACCAACCTCTACGCGATGTTCTGGCTCTGCCGGGCCGCGATCCCGCACCTGGCCGAGGGGTCGGCGATCATCAACACGTCGTCGATCCAGGCGTTCGACCCGTCGCCGCAACTGCTGGACTACGCCACCACCAAGGCCGGCATCGCCAACTTCACCAAGGCGCTCGCCGCCGACCTGGCCGAGCGGGGCATCCGGGTCAACGCGGTGGCGCCCGGCCCGATCTGGACGCCGCTGATCCCGGCGACCATGCCCGACAAGAAGGTCGAGCAGTTCGGTCAGGACACCCCGGAGGGCCGCCCCGGCCAGCCGGCCGAGCTGGCGCCCGCGTACGTCTTCTTCGCCTCCCAGGAGTCCAGCTACGTCACCGGCGAGATCCTCGGCGTCACGGGCGGGCGCCCCACCAAGTAGTCCCCGCAGCGCGGTGCCGCCGCGTCAGCGGGGCCAGGGGACGAGACGGGTGCGGACCCGGGCGACGGCGGCGGCGTCCAGGCCGTAGCGGGCGAAGCGGCGGTCGGGCAGCCGGTCGAGGTACCGGCCGGCTGCCCGCACGTCCTCCTCGTCCAGGGCCGGGTCGAGCTGGCGGGCCAGCTCCAGCAGCTCCGTCACGTCGTGGTGTTCCAGGGCCGCCGCCACGTCGATGTAGTCCCGGACCTCCCGCCGGTTCACCAGGGCGGCGGTCTTGTTCGCCATCAGGTCGCGCACGTCCATGACCGGGCCGAGATCCATCACCACGGGGCTGCGGTGCCGGTCGAGGCGGGCCAGGCTGAGCCGGATGAGTCGCCCGTCCCGGCTCACCACGAAGTCCCTCAGGTCCCGGTCGAACCCGTCGAACAACTCGGCCAGCTCGCTGTCGGGGTCGGCGTCGGTCACCTCGAACCCCGCGTGCTCCAGCGCCGCCCGCACCCCGTCGGCCGCCGCGGCGGCGGCACCCTCGACGTCGGCGAAGAGATCCACGTCCTCCGTCGGGCGGGTCACCAGGCCGTGCGCCGCCCAGGCCACCCCGCCCCCGAGTACGAACCGGTAGGGCCCCGCGGCGGACAGCGCCACCCGGGCCACCTCGCGGTAGAACTCGTGCGGGTGCGGGGTGCTCACGCCGTACGCAGCCCCCGGTGGCGGCTCTCCCACGCCTGGCGTACGCCCCGGGGCAGGTTGAGCAGCCGCCACACCCGGCGCAGGGAGCGCCCGTTGACGAGCAGGCGCAGGTCCTCCACCCGGGTGGTCTCCCGCAGCACGTTCTCGTACATCCAGAGCAGCTCGTCCGGATCGCCCAGGTCGAAGGTGCGGTCGGCGTTCCACATCAGCCGCACCGGTAGTTCCACGACGCCACGGGTGGGCCCGGTCAGCTCGGTGAGCGTGCGGGCCACCACGGCGGGCCGGCCCGGACGGGCCAGGTGGGCCGTGCGGGTCGGAGCGGGGGAGAGGGCCTGCATGCTGTCAGGGTAACGCCAGGTCGGCCCGGCCGGGCTCGCGGTTTCGCCCGGTGTCGCGCCGCACCACCGCCTCGGTGCTGCTCCGCACCGGGCACCCGTGCCGAGACCGGACACTGGGCCCGCGAGGGATCTCGCGAGATCTTGGTCGGAAACGGCCCCCGGAGGGGCGCTTTCTCGCCAAGATCTCGGAGCGCGCGCCGTTGTCTGTCCGGCGTCGGGCGTCGACGGGGCCATTGTCTGGTTTCGGGGTGTGACCGGGGGCATCGTGGGCGCGGAATCGTGGCCGGGCCGGGGTCGTTACACCCTGCGTACGGCCGAGCAGGAACCGCTCCCGCCCCTCGTGGTGAGGGTGCCGAGCAGGAACCGCTCCCGCCCATCGTGGTGGGGGTGCCGGGCCCCGGAATGATGGCGGGCCGGTGGTCGTTACACATGGTCCGGCCGACGCGAGGGCGTCCGCCGCCCCGCGACATCGGGCCACCCTTTCGGCCCCGCGCGAGGCCGGTCTGATTCTTCCCGGCACACCATTGCCGGATCCCCCCGAGTTCCTCTTGAGCGCCGGACGGTGCTTGCACCCACACGCCGACCCCCTTTCGGCCGTGGGTGTCTACCCCCGAATGGAGCCCATCGTGAACACGATCATGCGTAAGAGCGTTCTGGGTATTGCTG
>NZ_JBSGDY010000319.1:0-2877 GCF_053602615.1 Micromonospora sp. NPDC004336 | reverse complement strand
CGCGCCCCCGGCACCGCACGCACCTTCTCCGGATCACCGTTGTACGGAACGTCCTCGATCAACGTCCCGTCCCGATCCAGCAACACCGCGTCGAACAGGACGGGGCCGGACGCGACCCGGTCGGCCCCGGAAACCCGGGCTGACCTGCGCTGATCCGGCTTCACCTGGTCCTGTCGCACAGCCGGCGGGTTCCCGACGCCCCGGGGAGTAAACGTCGACCCGAACGCGCCGCCGCGTCCCGTACGGTGCCGGCGGCGTCGACACGCCGGCCCGGGGTGGCGTTACCCGCCACCCCGGAGAAGCTAACCCGCGAGCGCCGTTAGGCCGGGCAGGGTCGGGGGTATGGGGGCGCAGTGGCGATTGTGGAGAAAGTGATCGAAGCTCCCCCGGAGCAGGTCTGGGCGGTGCTGGCCGACGGGTGGACGTACAGCGACTGGGTCGTCGGCACCGTGCACGTCCGGGACGTGGACGACGCCTGGCCCCGGGTCGGCAGCCAACTGCACCACAAGGCCGGGCCGTGGCCGCTTTCCCTCCAGGACTCCTCGACGGTGCTCGCCTGCGAGCCGCCGCGCCGGCTGGTCATCCGCGCCGGGCTCTGGCCGGCCGGCGAGGCGATCGTGGTCTTCACCCTCGAAGAGGTCGGTGCGGGGGCTACGCGGGTGCGCATCGGCGAAGACTTCGCCGCCGGCCCGCTGCGCTGGGTGCGCAACAAGGTCAACGACCTCGTGCTGCACCAGCGCAACAAGGAGACCCTGACCCGGCTGGCGGACATCGCCAAGCGGCAGAAGGCGGACGAGTGACGCAGACCGTAGTGGTGACCGGGGCGAGCGCCGGGGTGGGACGCGCCGTCGCCCGCCGGTACGCCGAGCGGGGCGCCCGGCTCGCCCTGCTCGCCCGGGGCGAGGCCGGCCTGGCCGCCGCCGAACGGGACTGCCGGGAGCTGGGCGCCGCGGAGGTACGCACCTACCGGGTCGACGTGGCCGACGCCGGCGCGGTGCAGCAGGCCGCCGACGACGTGGTGCACCGGTTCGGCGGGATCGACGTCTGGGTGAACAACGCCATGGTCTCGGTCTTCGCGCCGGCCTGGGAGATCCCGGCCGTGGAGTTCCGGCGGGTGACCGAGGTCAACTATCTCGGCACCGTGCACGGCACGCTCGCCGCGCTGCGCCACATGCGGGCGCGCGGGCGGGGGGCGATCGTGCAGGTCGGCTCCGCGCTGGCCTACCGGGGCATCCCGCTCCAGGCGGCGTACTGCGCGAGCAAGCACGCCGTCCAGGGCTTCAACGACTCGCTGCGGGCGGAACTGCTGCACGACTGCCCGGGGGTAAGGCTGTCGATGGTGCAGCTGCCGGCGATCAACACCCCGCAGTTCTCCTGGGTACGCACCCGGCTGCCCCGCCACCCGCAACCGGTGCCACCGATCTTCGCTCCGGAGGTGGCCGCGAAGGCGATCGTCTGGGCGGCCGACCACGGCCCGCGCGAGCTGAACGTGGGCGGCCCGACCTGGCGCGCCCGGCTCGGCGACGTCGTCGCGCCCGGCCTGCTCGACCGGAAGCTGGCCCGCGACGGCTACGACAGCCAGCAGACCGACGCCCCGATCGACCGGGCCGCCTGGCGGGACAACCTGGACCGTCCCGGCGACGACGAGCGGGACCGGGGCGCGGAGGGCGTCTTCACCGACCGGGCCCGCACCCGCTCGGCCGCCCTCTGGGTCGGTACGCACAAGCCGGCGGTCTCGGGGGCCGCCCTCGCCGGCCTGGCCCTGGCCCTGGCCGCCCTCAGCCGCCGCCTGCGCTGACCGGGCCGCAGCGGCTCCGACGCGGGCGTCGTAGCCCTCCGCAGGGACCGGATCACCGGCGGAAGGGGTGCCTTTTAGACCCGGATGCGGCAAGTGGCTACCCTCTCAGGGAGCCCTGTCCGCCGACCGAGGATGTCCGACATGATCGAACCCGTGCAGCTGCCCGCGCCCTGGCGGGACGCACGCCTGACCGTCGTGGTCCCCACCTACAACGAGGCGGGCAACCTCCCGGTGCTGGTCGAGCGGCTCCTGGCCCTGCCGCTGCCGGGCCTGAAGATCCTCGTCGCCGACGACAACTCCCCCGACGGCACCGGCGAGGTGGCGGACAAGCTGGCCATCGAGCACCCCGACCGGATCCAGGTCGTGCACCGGGCCGGCAAGGAGGGCCTCGGCCGGGCGTACGTGGACGGGATCGGCCGTGCGCTCGACGGCGGCGCGGAGTACGTGGCGCAGATGGACGCTGACCTGTCGCACCCGCCGGAGGCGCTGCCGGGCATGCTCGGCGCGCTGCTCTCCACCCAGGCCGGCGTCGTGATCGGCTCCCGGTACGTCCCCGGCGGCGAACTGGACGAGAACTGGCCGCTCTACCGGCGGGCGCTCAGCGGCTGGGCGAACCTCTACGTGCACACGCTGCTGCGGGTGCGGATCCGCGACCTCACCGCCGGCTTCAAGATCTGGCGGGCGGACGCGCTGCGGGACATCGGCCTGGAGCGGGTGCAGTCCAACGGCTACAGCTTCCAGGTGGAGATGCACTACCTCGCCACGAAGCTGGGGCACACCATCCTGGAGGTGCCGATCCGCTTCGAGGAGCGGCGCGACGGCGCGTCGAAGATGACCACCGCCACCAAGATCGAGAGTGCCCTGATGCCGTTCAAGCTGCGCACGAAGCACCGCAACGTCGAGCGCTGACCGCGTCATCCGCCCCACCTCCGCTGCCGGCCGCGGCTGACGCCGGGCCGGCGGCGGGTCAGCGGTAGACCGCCCGGTGGGCGGCGTCGATCGTGGCGGCGTACACCGGGCCGGTGAGCGCGCGGTCGCGGGCCAGGGCGGCGCGCGCGGCGTTCGCGCCGGGCGCGCCG
>NZ_JBSGDY010000318.1:0-2936 GCF_053602615.1 Micromonospora sp. NPDC004336 | reverse complement strand
CAGGCGGAGGTCGGCGCGCTGACGTCGGCTCTGGGGCAGCTCTGGGTCGCGGGTGTCGCGGTGGACTGGGCGGCCTACCACGGGCAGGCCGGGGCGCGGCCGCGCGTGGTGGACCTGCCCACGTACGCCTTCGACCATCGACGTTACTGGATCAATGCGGGGACGCGGTCCTACCGGCCCCCGGTCGCCGGGCGTACCGGGGCCGACGAGGACCTCTGGCGGGCCATCGAGGCGGAGGACGTCGCGGGCCTCGCCGAGAGCCTCGCCGTCGACGCGGACGCCCCGCTCGCGGACGTGCTGCCGGCGCTGTCCGCCTGGCGGCGCCGCCGGGACGCCGAGGCCACCGTCGACTCGTGGCGCTATCGGGTCGCGTGGCACCCGCTCACCGACGAGCCCGCCGGCACCGGGACGAGCGACCTCCTGCTCGTCGTACCGGCCGACGCGGACGCCCCCGTGACGGACTGGGTGGCCGCCCTCGGCGCCGACGGCGCGCGGGTCGTCCGGGTCGACGCCGCCTGCGACCGCAAGCGGATCGCCCACGACCTCGTCGAGGCGTCCGCCGGGCGCAACGGCGACCCGCTCCCCGTGCTCTCCCTCCTCGCGATCGACGACCGGCCGTACGCCGGAGCCGAATCCGTTCCGGCCGGGCTCGCGGGCACCGTCGCGCTCGCCCAGGCACTCGGCGACGCCGGGCTCGCCGCCCGGCTCTGGATCGCCACCCGCGGCGCGGTCTCCGTCGGCTCCCGCGACCGGCACGTCGACCCCGTACAGGCCATGGCGTGGGGCTTCGGCAGCGTGCTGCGGGCCGAGCACCCGCACCGCTGGGGCGGCCTCGTCGACCTGCCCGAGCGGCCGGACCGGGAAGTCGCGCGCACGCTCCGTACCCTCGTCGGCGGCACCGGCCGGGAGGACGAGGTCGCCCTGCGCCAGGCCGGCGCGTACGCCCGCAGGCTGGTACGCGCGGACCGGGACGGCCGCCCGCGCCGCTCCTGGACGCCGCGCGGCACCGTGCTGGTCACCGGCGGCACCGGCGCCCTCGGCGGTCACGTCGCCCGCGCGTTGGCCGGCGACGGCGCCGAACACCTCCTGCTGGTCAGCCGGCGCGGTGCCGAGGCCCCGGGCGCCGCCGCGCTCGCCGACGAGCTCACCGGGCTCGGCAGCCGGGTCACCGTGGCGTCCTGCGACGTGGCCGACCGGGCCGCGCTCGCGGCGCTGCTCGACTCGATCCCCGCCGAGCTACCGCTGACCGCGGTCGTGCACACCGCCGCCGCGCTCGACGACAACGTGATCGACGCGGTGAGCGTCGACCAGCTCGCCACCGCACTGCGCGCCAAGGTCGACGCCGCGCGCAACCTGGACGAGCTGACCCGGGGCCGGGACCTCTCCGCGTTCGTCCTCTTCTCCTCGCTCGCCGGTCTCCTGGGTGCCGCCGGCCAGGCCACCTACGCGCCCGGCAACGCCTTCCTCGACGCGCTGGCGCAGCGGCGCCGCGCCGAGGGGCTGCCGGGGACCTCGCTCGCCTGGGGCCTGTGGGCCGACGGCGGGGTGAGCGCCGGCGACTTCGAGCAGCGCCTGAGCCGCACCGGGTTCGGCGCGATGGCCCCCGAGACGGCCGTGCGCGCCCTCGCCCGGGCGTTGGACCGCGACGAGACGTACGTCGTGGTGGCCGACATCGACTGGGCCCGGGTGACCGCCGCCGGTGGTCGCCGGCACGCCCCGCTGGTGCGGGACCTGCTGGCCGACGCGGGCCCGGCGGCGGCCGCCCCCGCGCCGGCGGCCGACCTGCGCCTCCGCCTGTCCGGGATGTCCGCTCCGGAGCAGCTGCACGCGCTCCGGGAACTCGTCCGCGCCGAGGTGGCCGCCGTCCTGGGGCACGAGTCCGTCGACCGGGTGTCGCCGGAGCGGGCGTTCCAGGACCTCGGCTTCACCTCGCTGGCGGCGGTCGAGCTGCGTAACCGGCTCGACGCGGCCACCGGCCTCACCCTGCCCAGCACCCTCGCGTTCGACTACCCCAACTCGACCGCCCTCGCCGGGCACATCCACGCCGAGCTGCTCGGCGGCCAGGCGCTTCCCGCCGCCGCCACCGTGACCGGCCCCGTCGTGGCCGACGACCCGATCGTCATCGTCGGCATGGGCTGCCGTTTCCCCGCCGGAGCCGAGTCGCCGGACGGGCTCTGGAGCCTGCTGACGGCCGGCGTCGACGCGATGTCGGACTTCCCGACCAACCGGCAGTGGGACCTGGAGTCGATGACCGGCCCCGACGCCGAGGGGGACGGCCGCCCCTACGTCACCCGGGGTGCATTCCTGGCCGACGCGGGCGGTTTCGACGCCGACTTCTTCGGCATCTCGCCGCGCGAGGCCCTCGCCATGGACCCGCAGCAGCGGCTGCTGCTGGAGGTCACCTGGGAGGCATTCGAGGACGCCCGGATCGAACCCCTCGCGCTGCGCGGCAGCCGCGTCGGGGTGTTCGCCGGCACCAACGGACAGGACTACGAGACCGTCGTCCGGCAGGCCGGCGAGTCCCTCGCCGGGTTCGCCGCGACCGGCGCCTCCGCGAGCGTGCTGTCGGGCCGGGTGGCGTACTCGTTCGGCTTCGAGGGGCCGGCGGTGACGGTGGACACGGCGTGTTCGTCGTCGCTGGTGGCGCTGCACCTGGCCGTGCAGGCGCTGCGGTCCGGGGAGTGCGACCTCGCGCTGGCCGGTGGCGTGACGGTGATGGCGACGCCGGGCGCCTTCATCGAGTTCTCCCGCCAGGGCGGACTCTCGGCCGACGGCCGCTGCAAGGCGTTCGCCGAGTCGGCGGACGGCACCGCGTGGGGCGAGGGCGTGGGCGTCCTGGTCGTGCAGCGGTTGTCGGACGCGCGGCGGGACGGCCGCCGCATCCTCGCGGTGGTGCGGGCCACGGCGGTCAATCAGGACGGTGCGTCGAACGGGTT
>NZ_JBSGDY010000317.1:0-2937 GCF_053602615.1 Micromonospora sp. NPDC004336 | reverse complement strand
GCGACGGTGGCGGCCCCGGCTGCGTTCTCGGGTCGGGCCTCAGCGACGGACCGGCGTCTCCTTGGCGACGGCGTCCACGCCCACCTGGTCGAAGGCGGGAGCGCCGTCGACGGCGTCGGCGGCGACGGCCGCCGAGGTGGCGGCGTCCGGCAGGTCGAGGCTGGTGCGGAGGGTGACCGGCTTGAGCAGGGCCGCGGCGACGATGCCGACGACGGCGATGGCCGCCGAGATGACGAAGATGTGGCCGGTGGCGTCGCCGTACGCGGCCCGGACGATCTGCTGGACCACGGCCGGCATGGCGTCGACGTTGAGGCTGCCGCCGGCGTCGCCGGAGGTGGGGATGCCCGCGGCGGCGAGGTCGGTGGTGATCTGGTCGGTGACCCGGCGGGCGAGGACCGCGCCGAGCACCGACACCCCGATGGTGCCGCCGAGGGAGCGGAAGAACGCGACGGTGGAGCTGGCCGCGCCGATGTCCTTGAGGGAGACGGTGTTCTGCACGGCGAGGACGAGGTTCTGCATGGTCATGCCGACCCCGACGCCGACGATGAACATGGCCGCGCCGACCAGCACCAGCGACGTCTGGTGGTCGATGGTGCCGAGCAGGGCGAATCCGACGACGAGCACGACCGCCCCGACGAGGATGTAGGGCTTGATCTTCCCCGACTTCGTGATCATCCGGCCGGCCACGATCGAGGAGCCGAGGACGCCGGCCATCATCGGGATGGTGAGCAGCCCGGCCTCCGTCGGGCTGTAGCCCCGGCCGATCTGGAAGTACTGGCCGAGGAAGACGGCGCCGCCGAACATGGCCATGCCGACCGCCAGGCTGCCGAGGATGGCCAGGGCCGTGGTGCGCTGGCGGACCAGGTCGATCGGGACCACCGGCTCGGCGGCCCGCGACTCCACCAGGACGGCCAGGGCCAGCAGGACGACCGAGCCGCCCACCATGGCCGCGCTCTGCCAGGAGATCCAGGCGAACGAGTCGTCGACGAAGGAGATCCAGATGAGCAGCACGCTGACGCCGGCGGCGATCAGGGTCGCGCCCAGGTAGTCGATCTTCACGTTGTCGCGGCGGACCGTCGGCAGGCGCAGGGTGACCTGGAGGAGGATCAGCGCGAGGACGGCGACGGGGACCCCGACGAAGAAGCACCAGCGCCAGCCGAGCCAGGACGTGTCGACGATGAGCCCGCCCAGCAACGGGCCGCCGACCGTCGCCACGGCCATGACGCCGCCGAGGTAGCCGTTGTAGCGGCCGCGCTCGCGCGGCGGGATCATCGCGGCGATGGCGACCTGGACGAGCGCCTGGAGGCCACCGACGCCGATGCCCTGGAACGCGCGGGCGGCGATGAGCTGGCCGGCGGTCTGGGCGAGGCCGGCGACCACCGAGCCCACCAGGAAGACGACGATCGCGACCTGTACCAGCAGCTTCTTGTTGAACAGGTCGGCGAGCTTGCCCCAGATCGGGGTGGTCGCCGTGGCGGTGAGCAGGGTGGCGGTGACCACCCAGGTGTACTGGGTCTGCGACCCGTCGAGGGCGCCGATGATCTTCGGCAGCGCCGTCGAGACGACGGTGCCGCTGAGCATGGCGACGAAGAGCACCAGCAGCAGGCCGCTGAGCGCCTCCAGCGTCTGCCGATGGGTCATCGGCGTGTCGCCGGTCGTCGTGGTGGGTGCGCTCATCGCGCGGCCTCCAGGTTGTCGTGGTGTCCGAGGGCGGTCTCGATGTCGCGGGTGAACCTGCCGAGCGCCCCGCTCAGCGCCGCGATCTCGTCGGGCGTCCAGTCGGCGAGCGCCCGGTCGAGCACCCCGCCGTACCAGTCGAAGGCCTCGCTCAGGGCGGTGCGGCCGTCCGGGGTGAGGGCGAGGACCCTGGCCCGCATGTCGGTGGGATCGGTGCCCCGCTCCACCAGGCCGAGCCCGACGAGCGTGCCGACGGCGCGGCTGACGGTCGACGGGTCCAGGCCGGTGCGGGCGGCGAGCTCCCGCGCGTGGCAGCCGGGGGGAAGCTGGTCGATCTGCATGAGCATGCCGACCAGGCCGAGCGGCACGAGGGGCCGGGCGTCGGCCCGGCGACGCCGGATCAGCCGTACGGTCCGGACCAGTTCGTGCAGCCTGGTGCCGAGTTGACGAGCGCTGCCGTCCACCGTTCCCCCCACGTCGCAGATGGTTGCCGCATACAAGCATCTGCGGATCTTGCCCAATGAGCAAGTTTGCGCGATGAGAAACGAATCACGTCGCCACTAGGCTGTCGGCATGGACGAGTCCCCCGGGCTACGGGAGCGGAAGAAGGCGGCCACCCGCCTCGCCCTGCACGAGGCCGCCCTGCGCCTGGCCACCGAGAACGGGCTCGACCGGGTCACCGTCGAGGCGATCGCCGACGCCGCCAACGTCTCCCGCAGGACGTTCTCCAACTACTTCTCCAGCAAGGAGGAGGCGATCTTCCACGGCGACGCCGTGCGGCTGCGCCGGCTGCTGGAACTGGTCCGCCGGCAGCCGCCCGACGCGCCGCCGTGGCACGTGCTGGGCCGGGCCGCCGAGCGCCTCGCCGAGGAGGCGTACGGCGACGCCCCGCCCCCCTGGCTGGTCCGCCGCCGCCAACTTCGGGGCCACCCGGCGCTCGTCGCCCACCAGATCGCCGCGTACACCACCATCGAGCGGGACCTGGCCGACGAGCTGGCCCCCCGCCTGGACGGCCCCGACCCGGCGCTGCGCTCGCGGGTGCTGGCGGCGGCCTTCCTGGCGAGCCTCCGGGTCGCCGTGCAGCACTGGACCGACCACCCCGACGGGCCGCTGCGCGACGTCATCCGGGCCGCCCTCGCGCAGGCGTCCGCACCGACCGGCCGGGCCGCCACTCCCCCTCCGCACGCCGGCTGAGCCACCGCCCCGGCACGCGCCGCCCGGCGGCACCGGGCGACGGTCAGGTCTCCGGTTCGCCGACCG
>NZ_JBSGDY010000316.1:0-2967 GCF_053602615.1 Micromonospora sp. NPDC004336 | reverse complement strand
ACCTGGCCGGCACCGCGGTCGCCTGGTACCTGCTCTACACCCGGACGCTGGGCGCCCACCGGATCGCCGCCGCGCTGGGCGCCGGCCTCTGCGGCCCCGGTGCCCGGCTTCCCACCCGCGTCCCGCGACGCCACGCTGCTGGCCCTGCGCCACGCGGCACGGTCGTGGCCGCCCCTGGCCGGGCTGCTGGAGACGGCCGTGCCCGACGCGACGGCGCTGACCGACGCCGACGTCGTCGACCTGGCCGCCGGCGCGGCGGCCCGCCTCGCCGCCGACGGCGTCGGCGTGCACTGGCCGGCCGGCCTCGACCGCGGCCTCACCACCTCGGCGGTGCTGCGCGCCCCGGCCCGCCGCGCCGGCGGCCCCGGGCTGCTCGCCGAGCCCGACGGCCTGACGCTGCGGTGGCGGCTGAGCCTGCACGGCACGCCCCTCACCCCGGCCGAGGTCGCCCGGCTCGCCGACGCGCACCGGCCGGTGGTGCGGCTGCGCGAGCGGTGGGTGCTGGTGCCCCCGGACCTGGCCCGCCGCGCCCGCGACCCGCACGCCGCGACGCTGAGCGCGATGCCCGCGCTGCGCGCCGCGCTGACCGGCGCCGCCGACGTCGACGGCGAACGCGTCGACGTGAGCACCGAGGGCTGGCTGGCCGACATCGCCGCGCGCCTCGCCGACGGCGACACCGCGCCCCCGGTGCCCCCGCCGGCCGGGCTGACCGCGACCCTGCGCGACTACCAGCGGCAGGGGCTGCGCTGGCTGGCCCGGCTGACCGCCCTCGGCCTCGGCGGCTGCCTCGCCGACGACATGGGACTGGGCAAGACCGTCACCCTCATCGCCCTGCACCTGCACCGGCAGGCCGACCCCGCCACCGCCGGCCCCACCCTGGTGCTGTGCCCCGCGTCGCTGCTGGGCAACTGGGAACGGGAGATCCGCCGCTTCGCCCCCGGCGCCGACGTGCGCCGCTTCCACGGCCCCGACCGCCACCTCGACGACCTCGACGGCGGATTCGTCCTGACCACCTGGGCCACCCTGCGCCGCGACGCGGCCCGGCTGGCCGCCCGCCGGTGGCCGCTGCTCGTCGCCGACGAGGCCCAGCACGCGAAGAACCCGCACTCGGAGACCGCGGTGGCGCTGCGCGCGATCCCCGCCGCCGCCCGGGTCGCCCTGACCGGCACCCCGGTCGAGAACGACCTCACCGACCTGTGGGCGATCCTGGACTGGACCACCCCCGGCCTGCTCGGCACCCTGACCGAGTTCCGCGCCCGCTGGGTGAAGCCGGTGCAGACCGACCGCGACCCCGACGCCGGCCGCGACCTGGCCCGCCTCGTCGGGCCGTTCCTGCTGCGCCGCCGCAAGAGCGACCCCGGCATCGCCCCGGAACTGCCCGGCAAGACCGAGACCGACCAGCCCGTCGCGCTCACCGCCGAACAGGCCGCCCTCTACCAGGCGTGCGTGGCCGAACTGCTCGACGCGATCGCCGACACCGACGGCTTCGCCCGACACGGGCTGGTGGTCAAGCTGCTCACCGCGCTCAAGCAGATCTGCAACCACCCCGCCCAGTACCTGCGCCAGGACGCGCCCCTGGCCGGCCGCTCCGGCAAGCTCGACCTGCTCGACGAACTGCTCGACACGATCCTGCCCGGCGGCGGCGCGGTCCTCGTGTTCACCCAGTACGTCGCGATGGCCCGGCTGCTGCACCGGCACCTGACCGACCGGGGCGTCGGCGCGCTGCTGCTGCACGGCGGGCTGCCCGTCGCCGCCCGCGACGACCTGGTGCGGCGGTTCGACGCCGGTGAGGCGCCGGTGTTCCTGCTGTCGCTGCGCGCCGCCGGCACCGGCCTGAACCTGACCCGCGCCGACCACGTCGTGCACTACGACCGGTGGTGGAACCCCGCCGTGGAGGACCAGGCCACCGACCGGGCGTACCGGATCGGGCAGACCCGGCCGGTGCAGGTGCACCGGCTCATCGCCGAGGGCACCGTCGAGGACCGCGTCGCCGCCCTGCTCGCCGGCAAGCGGGAACTCGCCGAGGCCGTCCTCGACGCCGGGCCGGCGGCCCTGGCCGCGCTCAGCGACACCGAACTGGCCGACCTGGTGACCCTCGGAGGCGACCGATGACCCCCCGCGGCTTTCCCGCCTTCCCGCCCGGCCGGGCCCGCCGCCCCCGCACCTGGTGGGGCACGGCGTGGAACCGGGCGTGGGAGGCCGACGCCCTCGATGACGGGCCGCTGCGCGCCGGACGCCGGCTGGCCGCCGCCGGCCACGTCGGCGCGATCACCGTCAGCCCAGGCCGGCTCGCCGCCGCCGTGCACGACGGCGACACCGAGCAGCCGTACGCCACCCGCGTGCGGGTCGCCCCGATCGGCGACGCGGACTGGCGCCGCCTGGCCGGCGAGGTGGCCGCCCGCGCCGGGCACCAGGCGGCGCTGCTGGCCGGGCAACTGCCCCGTGACCTGGCCGACCTGACCGGGGTGCGGCTGCTGCCCGGGCTGGGCGAGGTGACCCCGGAGTGCGACTGCCCGGAGTGGGACCATCCCTGCCGGCACGCCGCCGCGCTGTGCCACCAGGTGTCCTGGCTGCTCGACACCGACCCCGCCCTGCTGCTGCTGATCCGGGGCCGCGACGCCGCCACGCTGCTCGCCGCCGCGCCCACGCCCGGCCACCTCGACACGGCGCCGCGCGAGGACCCCGCCCCCGGCGCCACCGCGACCCGGCGCCCCGACGCGCCGGACGCGTTGGGGACGGCCGCCGCCGAGGCGTACGCCGGGCCGACGCCGCCCCCGCCGCCACCACCGGGGCCGGCGGGCGCGCCGATCCTGCCGCTGCTGCCGCCGGGCCCCGACGTGGACGTCGACGCCCTGCGCCGCCTCGTGGCGGTGGCCGCCGACCGGGCGGCGGCGCTGCTGCGGCGGGACTGACAGCCCGGGCAGGCCGGGGGTCGTGGCGATGCCGGGGACGGGCCGGCCGGCATCC
>NZ_JBSGDY010000315.1:0-2998 GCF_053602615.1 Micromonospora sp. NPDC004336 | reverse complement strand
CCCCGGCCGGCCGCCGCACCCGCGCCGTCCGGGGTGGCCGGCGCGGCGGCGGTGGACGCCGGATCGGGGTGGGCGGCCGGGTCCGCGACCGGGCAGGCCACCAGGACCGCGGTGCGGTGCAGGCAGCGCGGCGCCAGCAGGCAGCTGCACCGCGCCTGCTCCGGGTCGGTGACCGCGCCGGCCGGCCCGGGCGCCAGGGTGACCAGGGCCTCGGGGCCGCAGTCAACCGAGACGCCCCCGTCGACCCGGCCGACCGGCACAGCGGCCAGCCGTTCGACGGTGGCGTCCAGCCGCCCGTGCAGCCGGGGTGGCAGGGCCGCCACCGCCGCGGCGGTGACCCCCGGCAGCACCGGCGGCAGCCGGTCGGTGTCCACGGCGGTGGGTGTGCGGTCCGTCAACGTGATCCTCCGCGTACGCGGTCGCCCACCCAGCGGGCGAGTTCGAGCGGGCTGAGAGCGGCGACCGGCATCCCGGCCGCGACGAGCTGCTCGGCGACCGGCACCGAGTAGCAGGGCACCCCGCTGTCGTTGAGCGCGGCGCAGCCGAGCAGGTGCACCCCGGAGCCGGCCAGCGTGCGGACCTCGCCGAGCAGCCCGGCCAGCGGGTAGCCCTCCTCGAAGTCGCTGACCACCGCGACGATGGTGCGGCTCGGCACGGTCACCAGCGAGCGGGCGGCGGCCAGCCCGGCGGCGATGTGCGTGCCGCCGCCGACGCGCACCTCCAGCAGCAGCGACAGCGGGTCGTCGACCCGGTCGGTCAGGTCGACCACCTCGGTGGAGAACGCGAGGAAGTGGGTGGACAGGGTGGGCACCCCGGCCAGTACGGCGGCGGTCAGCGCCGACCACACCACCGACGCCTCCATCGAGCCGGAGACGTCGACCACCAGCACCAGCCGCCAGTCGGCCTCCTTGCGGGTGCGGCTGTTGAAGACCGGGCGCTGCGGCACCACCACCGTCCGGCCGTCGCCGAGCCGCTGGGTGTGCGCCAGGTTCGCCCGCAGCGTACGGGCGAGGTTGATCCGGCCGCCGGGGCGGTACGACGGACGCGGGTTGGTCAGCCCGGTCAGCGCCGGGCGCACCTGGGTGGCCAGCTGCCGGGTCAGCTCCTCGACCAGCCGCCGGACCAGTGGCCGCAGCTTGGCCACGTGCGCCTCGGGCAGGCCGCCGGCCAGCGACAGCACCGAGGTCAGCAGCTCCATCGAGGGACGCACCGTCGCCGGGTCGAGCTCGGCGAGCACGTCGGTGCGGCCGGTCTCGGCCGCCCGGGCGATGACCTCCTCGCGTACGGCGGTGCCGAACAGGGCCTCGAGTTCGTCGGCCCACTCGCGCGCGGTCGGGAAGGACGCCTCCTGGCCACCGCCGGTGCCCTGACCGAGGTCGGTGGCGCCCTCGCCCCGGCCTGCCCCGTACAGCTCGTCGAGGGCGCGGGCGTAGCGGCGGGCGTCGGCCGGCAGGTTGTCGGGTTGGCGGCCCAGCAGCAGCCGCCACCGGTCCGTGGGGGTGAGCCGGGCCTCCGGGGCGTCCGGCCCGGGCGCGGCCTCGGCCGGTGCGGGGGCGTCGGCGGCGGTCGGGGTGCCCGGGATCGGGAGGTGGCGGGCCACCAGGGCGGCCCGTCCGGCCGCGTCGGCGGTGGCCCAGCGGGCCAGCAGCTCCGGCGGGGCGGACAGGCTCAGGTCGAGCCGGTCGCCGAGCCGTTCGGTGACGGTGTGCAGCAGCCGGTCCCGGGCCGCCGGGGTGAGCACGTCGAACCCGCCGCGCAGCGCCGGCAGCCGGTCCAGGAAGTCGGCGTCGGGCAGCCGCTCGATCCGCTCCAGCAACGGGTCCAACGCGGCCGGCGCGGACTGCAGCAGCGGATGGGTCGCGGTGAGCAGGCCGGCGAGCAGCCGGTGCAGGTGTCGCCGGGTGTCCGGGCCGGTCGCGGCGTCGATCCAGCCGCCCACCCGGGCGCCGAGGGTCTCCACGTCGGCCAGGTCGAGCAGCACGCGGGCGGCCAGCGCGGCGCCCTGGATCAGCGACGAGCCGGCCCGGGCCAGGTGGTCGAGGGCCTCGTCCAGGCGCAGGCCGATGCGGTCCTCGCCGGCCCGCACCGCGAGGTCGACCAGCGCGGCGGCGTCGGCCGGGGCGTCGCTGCCGGCCAGGCCGGGCAGCCCGCGCACCGCCGCGTCGAGCAGCACCCCGGCCAGCTCCGCCGCCCGCTGCCGGCCGTCGGCGGTGGTGCCGGGCAGGTGCTCCCGACGCAGCGCCTCCAGCAGGTCCAGGGCGGCCAGCAGCTCGGGAAGCGTGCCGGTGCCCGGCAGCACCGCGGCGGCCAGGTCGAGCCGGTCGGTGACCAGCTCGGGCAGGTCGCACCGCGCGGCGTCGTGCAGCCCGGTGAGCAGTTGCGCGGCGGTGGGACCGCCGTCGGCGGCCTCCCGGCGGAACCGCTCCCGCAGGGTGCCGGCGGCGGCCAGCGCGGCGGTCACCCCGCGTACGCCGACCAGGTCCAGTCGGGCCGCCACGGACGGCGTCCAGGCGAGTTGCCAGCGGGTGGTGAGGGCGGCGCCGTCGCCGGTGCCGGCGACCGCGATCTGCTCGCCGTAGCCGACGCCGCAGATCTGGAGGCGCTGCAGCAGGATCTCCCGCCGCCCGTCCAGCTCGGTGCGCAGCGGGTCCAGCCGGACCTCGCGGGGTTTCGGGCTGTCCGGGTCGGGCAGCCGCAGCGCGGCCAGTTCCGCCTCGACGGCGGGGCCGAGCCCGGACCGGGGCGTGCCGGGGGCGATCCGGCCGCGCTCGGTGCCGACCAGCACGGTCTCGAGCGCCTTGGCCAGGGCCCGGCCGCGGCCGAGCAGTTCGCCCTGGCCGAGCACGGTGGTCACCGCCTCCAGCACCTCGCCCCGGCCGGGGGCGGGCAGGTCGCGCAGCCGGGCCAGGTCGTCGGCCAGCCGTACCGTCTCGGCGGCCTCGCCGGTGCCGGCGGTGTGCCCATGTACGCCCGCGCGTTCGACCTCGACATCCGCTGG
>NZ_JBSGDY010000314.1:0-3033 GCF_053602615.1 Micromonospora sp. NPDC004336 | reverse complement strand
TACTGCTGCCCGTTCGCCCTGGTGATCCACCCCCCCGACTGCAATTACACCTTCGACGGATGCTGGGTAGCCGACGCCGCTATCGTCTGGTCTGTCGCGGGTCGTCGCCGGGGTGCGCCGCGACGTGGTGCTCACCACGTCGCCGTGCTGGGTGAACGACAAGTTCACGGTGACCTTCGTGGTCAGCCGCCAGTTCAGGGTCCTCGAGGCGACCGTCGGGCTGGCCGACGACTCTCCGGTGGCGCTGCCCCTCCGGTTCACCGTGCTGGCCGACCGCAAGGCGGTCTTCACCACGACGGTCGGCCTGGGGAAGGTCCGTCCGCTCAGGGTGGACATCGGCGACGCTACCCAGGTGTCGCTCCAGGTCGGCACCACCAGCGTCGACCAGTGCCACGGCGACAGCATCGGCGTCTGGATCGCTCCCCGGGTCCGCCGGTGAACAGCATTTGGTCGACGTCGATGGGGTGCGGCACTTCCCGGTTCTGCTGATGGCGAAATTCCCATGTGCAGGAAATGCGTCGATTCGCGTGACGTGAATTGTCGCGGATCCGCGCCCCGACGCGGGCCCCGATGCCCCGCCGAGGCCCTGGGCTGGGCATCGGTACGGCGACCCGGCGTGCCACGACGGCCACCGGATCCGTTACCCACCCGCGCACGCCGGTCGCGCGCACCGTCCGTAGTGGAGCGGCTCGGGTGATCGGCAATCACCCCTGTCTGGGAGCGGCATTCCGCTCGGGAAGCCGATAGGGTCGACAAGGGATCATCTCCGCTGCGTCGCCCGGTCGACGGGTGAATTTGCCGGGGGAGCAATTTCCGAGGGAGAGAGGGCGAACATGATCCGCAAGCCGAATCCGTCCGTGGACGCTCGGTACGTCCTGCCGTCGTTCGCGGAGCGGACGTCGTACGGCATGAAGGAGACCAACCCGTACAGCAAGATGTTCGAGGACCGGATCATCTTCCTCGGCACGCCGGTCGACGACGCCGCGGCCAACGACGTGATGGCGCAGCTCATCACGCTGGAGGCGACGGATCCCGAGCGGGACATCACCATGTACATCAACTCGCCGGGCGGCTCCTTCACCGCCATGACGGCGATCAACGACACCATGCGCTACGTCCGGCCCGACGTGCAGACCGTCTGCCTGGGCCAGGCGGCGTCCTCCGCCGCGATCCTGCTGGCGGCGGGCACCCCGGGCAAGCGGATGGCGCTGCCCCACTCGCGGATCCTGATCCACCAGCCCGCCATCGAGGGCGTCCAGGGGCAGGGCACGGACCTGGAGATCCAGGCGCGCGAGATCATGCGGATGCGCACCCAGATGGAGGAGATGCTGGCCCAGTACTCGGGCCGCCCGCAGGAGGAGGTCTCCCGCGACATCGAGCGCAACAAGATCCTGACCGCCGACGACGCGGTGGCCTACGGGCTCGTCGACACGATCCTGCGCAGCCGCAAGAAGAGCGCGGCGATGGTGGCGGGCTGAGCTGACCCGTCGGGGGCCGACGGCGCCACCCCGGCCCGTCGGCCCCGCCCGGTCGGCGTCGCGGGGCGTCGCGCCCCGGGGACCCGTCCGGATGGGCCTCGCCGTGCCGGGGCGCACCCGCGGCTTCCGGGCCGCATCCGGGCCGCCGGCACCACGGCGTACGCCCGCGTGCGGATCAGTCCGGCACGGTCAGTCCCGTTGGGTCCGCGTGCGGGTCAGTCCGGCACGGTCAGTCCCGCCCGGTCCGCGTGCGGGTCAGTCCGGCACGGTCAGCCCCGCCCGGTCCGGGTGCGGGGTCGTCCGGGCGCCGTCGGCCGCCGGCAGCAGGTCCCCCGCGAGGTGCGGCTGGTAGCCGCCGCTCGCGGTCCACCCGCCGTCGAAGCGCACGGTGGTGGCGGTCAGGTAGCGCAGCTCGTCCGCGGCCAGCGCCCGGATCAGCTCCGCCACCTCGGCCGGCTCCGCCAGGCGGCGCTGCGGGGTGCCCCGCACGATGGTCTCCTCGTCGAGGAGGTTCCGGTGGATGCCGTCCATCACCAGCGGCGTCCGGACGTAACCCGGGCTGACCGCGATCACCCGGATGTTCTGCGCGGCCCACTCCACCCCGAGCACGTCGGTCAGCATGGCCACCCCGGCCTTCGAGGAGCAGTACGCGGCCCCCTCCACCATCGCCAGGTGCGCCGCCACGGAGGCGATGTTGACGACCAGCCCGCCCGCCCGCCGCAGGGCGGGGAACATGGCCCGGCAGCAGTAGTACGTGCCCGTCAGGTTGACCCCGATGACCCGTTCCCACGCCGCCGGCGCGAGCTCGCTGGCGAAGCCGCGCCCGCCGATGCCGGCGCTGTTGACCAGCAGGTCCGCCCGCTCGACCTCCGCCGCCGCCGCGGCCACCTGCTCGTAGTCGCGTACGTCGACCCGGCGCCCGGTCACCCCGTCCGCGTCGCACCCGCGCCGGTCCCAGCCGATCACGCGCCAGCCGTCGTCGACGAGCCGCCGCGCCACCGCCGCGCCGATCCCACTGGCCGCGCCGGTGACCACGGCCAGCCGCTGCCCACTCCCGTGCAAGCTGCCCTCCCTGGGTGTGCGACGTTCAGTTCGGGGGCAGCCGGAGCCGGGCGATGCGCCGTTCGCCGTCCAGGGCGCGCATCGCGCGGGCCAGCGTGGCGACGTGCAGTTCGTCCTCGCCGCGTTCGAGCATCGTCTCCGCCGTCACGCCGATCGCCTTGGCCTCCGCCGCCAGCGCCTGCGCGGCCAGCACGCAGCCCCGTACGTCGAAGTGGCCGCTGTCGCGGGCGGGGTTGAGGCGCGCGACCAGGTCGACGATGCGCAGGTAGCGGTCCACGAGTTCCTGCTCGGCGCGGGTCAGCGCGGGAAGCTCTCGTTCCGTCATGGTCGTACCCTGTCATCCCGCTGCCACCGCTGCCAGCCGCCGAGCACCTCGCGGCTGGCGTGGGCGACCTCGTCCAGGACGGCCTGGAACGCGGCGAGCACCGGATCGTCGTCGGCCCGCGTCGCCGGCGGACCGACGCGGGGCCGGGCGGCGCCGTCGGGGCGCGCG
>NZ_JBSGDY010000313.1:0-3090 GCF_053602615.1 Micromonospora sp. NPDC004336 | reverse complement strand
GTGATGACGGCCGCCTGGCCGGTGGCCGACCGTACGGGAGTCGACGACGCCGCGGGTCGGCTCGGCCCTCCCGGTGCCGTCCGAGCGTCGGCCCGGCCCTGCTCGTGCCGCCCGCGTCGGCCCGGCTCTCCTCGTGCCGCCCGCGTCGGCCCGGCTCTCCTCGTGCCGCCCGCGTCGGCCGGGCTCTTCCGGTGCCGCCCTGCGGCGGCTCGGTCCGTCGCCGTCGGGCGGGGGCGGCGTCATCCGGTGCGCAGCACCGTGAACGCCTCGGCCATCCGGCCGGCCGGCAGCCCGGCCGCGTCCGCCGCCGTGGTCAGCCGGTCCCGCACCCAGGTCGCCACGTCCATCCCCGCGGTCTGCGAGCGGTGTGCCCGCATCGCGGCGACCTTGCGCGCGTACTGTCCGGTGACGTCGACGGTGTGGTCCGGCGCGGGGCCGCCGGCGTACCAGACCTCCCGGACCACCCACGGCCCGAGCCCCTCGGTCGACAGCTCCGGGTGGGCGCACGGGTTGCGCGCGTCCGGGTAGACCGCGCAGGTGGTCGCCTCGCCGACGGCGAGGTGGTCGGGATGGCCCGGCCCGGCGAGCTGCTCCCACCGGCGCAGCGGCGAACTGGTCAGCACCCGGTCGGGCCGGTGCCGGCGGATCGCCGCGGTGATGTCCCGGCGCAGACCGGGCGTCGGGGCGAGGGCGCCGTCACCGTACCCGTCGAGGAACTCCACCTGCCGGACGCCGACCGCGGCGGCCGCGGCCCGCTGCTCCTCCTCCCGCAGCCGGCCCGGCGGCTCGCGTGGGGCGCCGTCGCAGCCGCCGGCCTCGCCCCGGGTGACGAGCAGGTACGCGACGTCGACGCCCTCCTCCACCCAGGTGGCTATTGTGCTCGCACAGCCGAAGTCGATATCGTCCGGATGGGCAAAAACCGCCAACGCCCGGGCGACGTCGGAGAGCGCGGGAGCAGACGCGGGGAAGCTCACAATCGCCGAGCCTACGCGGGGCGCGGCCCGTGCCGGTTCGCGTTTTGCCTGCTCACGGCGGCGCGTGTCCGATGTTTCGTGATCTTTTCTCAAGTATCGGCAACGTGGCGACCAACTAACGGCTTGATAACGGCACCTTCACGGAAGCGGCCGGTGAGTGTCACAGTGGCAGCACCTCACCCCTCGTGTGAGGCACCCCGTACGGCCTGACGACCACGGCCGCCGCTCCGTGAGTGGCGCTCCGTGGTGGTCTCGCGTGCGCGGTGCCGAGCCCGGCGGGGCGGGGCGGCCCGGCGAATCGGTGCAACCCCTTGTCCCGATCTCACTGCGGTGAAACCGGTGACCCGCGCTGCGGGCCGCCGGACGTGTCACCCCCATGCGTGCGTGAAACCCACGACGGAACCAGGTTAGAAAGAGGAGGCCCCTCGGAATGAGAGTCTCGAAGCGGGCAAGCAGCGCAGTCGCGCTGGGCGCGGCGTTCGCGCTCGTCGCGACCGGTTGCTCGAGCAGCGACGACGGCGGCGACGCCGGCGCGAGCGCCGACGGCGCGATCACCATCGAAGGCACCCAGCCGGAGGTCGGCCTGGTCCCGTCGAACACCACCGAGACCGGTGGTGGGGCGATTATCGACTGGCTGTGGACCGGCCTGGTGGAGTACCCGAACGACGGCAGCGCCCCGCGCAACGCGGTCGCCGAGTCGATCGAGACGACCGACTCCAAGGTCTACACGATCAAGATCAAGAAGGACACGAAGTTCCACGACGGCACCGTCGTCAAGGCCAAGAACTTCGTGGACGCCTGGAACTGGGGTGCCTACTCCCCGAACGGCGCGCAGAACGGCAGCTTCTTCGCCGACATCCAGGGCTTCGGCGACGTGCACACCGAGGACCCGGACGGCGCCGAGGGCCCGAAGAAGGCCCCGGATCCCAAGACCGACAAGATGTCCGGTCTGAAGGTCGTCGACGACTGGACCTTCGAGGTCACCCTGGCCGCGCCGACCGCCGTGTTCCCGACCAAGCTCGGCTACAGCACCTTCATGCCGCTGCCGGACGCGTTCTTCAGCCAGGGCGCCGAGGCCTTCGGCAAGAAGCCGATCGGCAACGGCCCGGTCAAGTTCGTGTCCTGGGAAGACGACGTCCAGGTCAAGCTGACGCGCTTCGACGACTACACCCTGACCGACAAGATGAAGGTCAAGGACGTCAACATCAAGCTGTACCAGGACGACACGGCGGCCTACAACGACCTGCTCGCCGGCAACCTGGACTTCATGCAGCAGGTTCCGGTCTCCGCGCTCGCCGCTGACAAGTGGAAGCAGGACCTGGGCGCCCGGGCGATCCAGACCACCATCCCGGCGAGCGGCATCATCGCCTTCCCGATCTACGACAAGCGCTTCCAGAACGCCGACCTGCGTCGGGCGATCTCGCTGTCGATCAACCGCCAGGAGATCAGCGACAAGATCTTCTTCGGGGCGCGCAAGCCGGCCGACAGCTGGGCCAACCCGCTGACCCCGGGCGCCAAGCCGGGTAACTGCACCGCCTGCCAGTTCAACCCGGAGGAGGCCAAGAAGCTGCTGACCCAGGCCGGCGGCTTCAGCGGCGAGCTCGTCCTGTACTACAACGCCGACGCCAGCCACAAGGAGTGGATGGAGGCCGTCGCGCAGCAGATCAAGACCAACCTGGGCATCAACGCCCGCGCCGAGGGCGTGCCGACCTTCGCGGTGTTCCGCCAGAACATCAACGCCCACAAGATGAAGGGCATGTACCGCGCCGGCTGGCAGCAGGACTACCCGGACGTGGAGAACTGGGTCAACCCGCTCTACGTGACCGGTGGTTCCTCGAACGACGGTCTGTACAGCAACCCGCAGGTCGACGCCCTGGCCAAGGAGGCCAGCGCCGCGCCGAGCCTGGAGGCCTCGCACGCCAAGTTCGCCGAGGCCGTCGCCCTCATCGACAAGGACGTTCCCTCGGTTCCGGTCTACTTCAACGGCCAGCAGTCCGGCCACTCGGAGAAGATCAAGAAGCTTGAGGTGACCAACGTCGGTGAACTCGACCTCACCTCGGTCGAGCTCTGATCCGAACGGTCTGACCCCGGGTCGGGCTCACCTACCGGTGAGCCC
>NZ_JBSGDY010000312.1:0-3144 GCF_053602615.1 Micromonospora sp. NPDC004336 | reverse complement strand
CCAGCACCGACGCGGCGCCCACGATCGCCTGGGTCTGCCGGCGCTTGCGGGCCCTGGCCGCCCGCTCGGCCATCTCCTTCTCGAGCCGGGCGCGGTGAACCTGCCGGCCGGCGAGTACGTCGCGGAGGGCCGGTTCCCGGCGGCCGACGCGCTGCGCCGGCGCTTCGCCGACGCGGGGGTGGCCGAGGGCGCGCCGGTCGGGGCGTACTGCGGCTCGGGGGTGACCGCCGCGCAGGCCGTGCTCGCCCTGCACCTGGCCGGTCGGCCGGACGCGGCGCTCTACGTCGGGTCGTGGAGCAACTGGGTCGCCGACCCGTCCCGCCCCGTGGCCACGGGAGCGACACCGCCCACGTGAGCAGCGCGTGCGCTGGGGGCGCGCCCGGGCACGTGCGACGATGTGGCCATGTCCGACGACACGGTGGTGGTGTGGGACGAGTCGCTGCTCGCCTACGACATGGGGGATCACCCCCTCGATCCGGTGCGGGTGGAGCTGACCGTCGCGCTGGCCCGCGAGCTGGGCGTCCTGGATCGGCCCGGGGTGCGGCTGGTCAAGCCGGCGCCGGCCGACGACGCGCTGCTGACCCGGGTGCACGACCAGCGTTATCTCGACGCGGTGCGCAGCGCCCCGCGCGACCCGCTCTTCGCCGGCTTCGGGCTGGGCACCTCCGACAACCCGGTCTTCGAGGGGATGCACGAGTCGAGCGCGCTGGTCGCCGGGGCCACTGTGGCCGCCGCCGAGGCGGTCTGGCGCGGCGAGGCCCGGCGGGCGGTCAGCGTGGCGGGCGGGCTGCACCACGCGATGCCGGCCCGCGCCGCCGGGTTCTGCGTCTACAACGACCCGGCGGTGGCGATCGCCCGCCTGCTCGACCTGGGCGCGGAGCGGATCGCGTACGTGGACGTGGACGTGCACCACGGCGACGGGGTGCAGCAGGTCTTCTGGAACGACCCGCGGGTGTTGACGGTCAGCGTGCACGAGACGCCGCTGGCGCTCTTCCCCGGCACCGGGTTTCCCGACGAGACCGGCGGCCCGCAGGCGCAGGGCAGCGCCGTCAACCTGCCGCTGCCGCCCGGGGTGGACGACGCCGGCTGGCAGCGCGCCTTCCACGCGGTGGTGCCGTCGGTGCTGCGCGCGTTCCGGCCGCAGGTGCTGGTGACCCAGTGCGGCGCTGACGGGCACCGGCTCGATCCGCTCGCCGACCTGAATCTCTCGGTCGACGGGCAGCGCGCCACCTACCTGGCCCTGCGGGCGCTCGCCGACGAGCTGTGCGAGGGCCGCTGGGTGGCCACCGGCGGCGGCGGGTACGCGCTGGTCGAGGTGGTGCCCCGGGCCTGGACGCATTTGCTCGCGGTGGCCACCGGCGAGCCGGTCGCGCCGGCCACCCTGACCCCGCCGGCGTGGCGGGAGTTGGCGGCGGCGCGCCGGCCGGGCCGGGAAATCCCGCTGCGGATGACCGACGACGTCGACCCGGCGTACGAGCCGTGGCAGCCGACCGGCGAGCCGACCGCGGTGGACCGGGCGATCGCGGCGGCCCGCAAGACGGCGTTCCCGCTGTTCGGGCTCGATCCGCACGACCCGCGCGACTGAGCCGGCCGGGGGAGGGCCGGGACGATGACCACGGTGGACCAACCGGTGGACGTGCTGCTCAGCGACGGCACCACCGTCCAGTTGCGACCGATCCGCCCGTCGGACGCGCCGGAGATCGTGGCGATGCACTCGCGCTTCTCCGAGCGCACCCGCTACCTGCGCTACTTCTCGCCGTACCCGCGCATCCCGGAGCGTGACCTGCAACGCTTCGTCAACGTCGACCACCGCGACCGGGAGGCGTTCGTGGTGCTGGCCGGCGACCGGATCGTCGCCGTCGGCCGCTACGAGCGGCTCGGCCCGGCGGCGCCGGACGCCGAGGTGGCGTTCGTGGTCGAGGACGCCTACCAGGGCCGGGGCATCGGCTCGGTGCTGCTGGAGCACCTGGCCGACGCGGCGGCCCGCAGCGGCATCGCCAACTTCGTGGCCGAGGTGCTTCCGGCCAACGGCGCGATGCTGCGCGTCTTTTCCGACTTCGGCTACCAGGTCCAGCGGCAGTTCGCCGACGGCGTGGTGCACCTGACCTTCCCGATCGCGCCCACCGACGCGACGCTGGAGGTGCAGCGCGGCCGGGAGCACCGCACCGAGGCGCGCTCCGTCGCCCGGCTGCTCGCCCCGCGCGGCGTCGCCGTCTACGGGGCGAGCGCCACCGGGCAGGGCGTCGGCGCGGCGGTGCTGGGGCACCTGCGTGACTTCGGGTTCACCGGTCCCGTGGTCCCGGTGCACCCGAGCGCCACGACGGTCGCCGGGCTGCCCGCGTACCGGTCGGCGGCCGACGCCGAGGTGCCGGTCGACCTGGCCGTGGTGGCGGTGCCGCCGGAGTCGGCGCGGGAGGTGGTCGCCGACGCCGCCGCGGCGGGCGCGCACGGCCTGGTGGTCATCTCCGCGGGCTTCGCCGAGGCCGGCGGCGAGGGCGCCGCCGCGCAGCGTGCGCTGGTGCGGGCGGCGCACGCGGCGGGCATGCGCGTGGTGGGCCCGAACTGCCTCGGGGTGGCGAACAACGACCCGGCGGTACGCCTCAACGCCACCCTCGCCCCGCGGCTGCCGGTGCCCGGCCGGGTGGGCATCTTCAGCCAGTCGGGCGCGTTCGGGGTGGCGCTGCTGGCCGAGGCGGACCGGCGCGGGCTGGGCCTGTCCAGCTTCGTCTCGGCCGGCAACCGGGCCGACGTCTCCGGCAACGACCTGCTCCAGTACTGGCAGGACGACCCAGGCACCGACGTGATCATGTTGTACCTGGAGACCTTCGGCAACCCGCGCAAGTTCGCCCGGCTGGCCCGCCGGATCGGCCGGGACAAGCCGGTCGTGGCGCTCGCCTCGCCGGCCCGCCCGCCCGGCGTGGGCGACTCCGCCGGGCCGGACGAGGTGGCCGTCAGCGCGCTGTTCGCCCAGTCGGGCGTGATCCGGGTGGACACCGTCGCCGAGCTGCTCGACGTCGGGGTGCTGCTGGCCCACCAGCCGCTGCCGGCCGGGCCGCGGGTCGGGGTGTCGAGGGAATGCTCGACGCACGCGAGGAAGTTCTCGGGCGACGCCTCAGCTAGCAGCGGCAGCAGATCAGCGACCGC